>JBGTIG010000313.1:0-3050 GCA_041745755.1 Lysobacterales bacterium | reverse complement strand
GAGCGCGGCGCTCCGCCCGCAACCGATCACCAGAGCGGGCGGGATCGCGAGCGCGTCGCGCAATGGACGCGGCAACGCCAGCGGCCACGGCCAGCGCAGATGCGGTGCGAGCCAGCGCCAGGGTTGCGCAAGCTCAAGAGTGAATTCCCGGTTCTTGATGCCGAGCGCGGCGCAGAGCGCCGTGGCCTGCCGACGATTGCCCGCTCGACCGTCGTGCAGCACCCATGCGACGGGCGAGGTTGCGCTCAGTTCACTTCCTCCAGCAGTCCTGCACGGCGAGTCGCGCCAGAATATTGCCAGAACAGGATCGTGCGGCCGTGGCCGGGCTGCCGCCGCGACGCGCCCGCCCGGGTCGCGGCTGAACCTTCACTGCATTGCGTTCGGCGCGCGGCGCCTCGAGCCGCGCCAGCGCCGATACACTCGAACGACACGTGGCTGCGGTAAAGATTTCAACCGATGACCACCGAAGCATTGTCGCCCGCCGTGCTCGACACGCTCTTCCGGGACGCCCGCACGCACAATGTGTGGCGAGAGCGGCCGGTCTCCGAAGGCGACATCCACGCCATCTACGATCTCATGAAGTTCGGCCCGACCAGCGCCAACTGCTGCCCGGCACGGTTCGTCTGGGTGCGCAGCGACGCAGGCAAGGAAAGGCTAAAGCCCTTTCTGGACGCCCCCAACGTCAACAAGACCATGGCCGCGCCGGTTACTGTCATCGTGGCGCATGATCTCGAATTCTTCGAGGCGCTTCCCAAGCTCTTTCCGCACGATCAGAGCGCGCGCAGCTGGTTTGCGGGCAAACCGGCCAAGATCGAGTCCACGGCATTCCGCAACGGCACGCTGCAGGGCGCCTATCTCCTGCTCGCGGCACGCGCCCTGGGTTTCGACTGCGGCCCGATGTCGGGTTTCGACAACGACAAGCTGGACGCCGACTGGTTCGCCGGCACTCCCTGGCGTTCGAACTTCCTCGTGAATATCGGTCACGGTGACGAATCCAAACTCTTTCCCCGCTCGCCCCGCTTTGCGTTCGATGAAGTCAACCGCATCGAGTAATCCTGCCTGCCCACGTGAGTCGTTCCACCTTCCCGTGAGCGGAAGTCGCGCCCCCTTGATCCCTATCCGGAGATAGCATCCCATGCAACGCACCGCCTTGCTCGCAGCACTCGCAACGCTTTTTTCCAGCGGCGCCCTCGTCGCCGCACCGGTGACCTACACGCTCGACCCCGCGCACACGCAGGTGGTGGTCGGCTGGAGTCATTTCGGCTTGTCGAGCCCCACCGCGATGTTCAGTCCGGTCGAAGGCACGCTGATCTACGATGCTGCCGCACCTGAAAAATCCTCCGTCAACGTCACGCTGCCGCTCAGCGGTCTCGACGGCCACGATGCCGATTTCAACGAGCACCTTCGCAGCAAGGATTTCTTCGAGGCGGGCAAATATCCCAAGGCCACCTTCGTCAGCACGAAGGTCGAGAAGTCCGGCAAGGACAAGCTCCGGGTCACCGGCGAGCTCACCGTCAAGGACAGCACACGGCTGGTCGTGCTCGACGTGACCGTCAACAACGTGGGGCCGCATCCTATGACCAAGGCGCCGGCGGCGGGTTTCGACGCGACGACCACCCTCAAGCGCTCGGACTTCGGCCTCGGAGCTTTCGCGCCCAACGTCAGTGACGAGGTCGAGATCACCGTCACCGCCGAAGCGCTCGAGGCCAAGGCGTTCGCCGAGCGCATGGCCAAGAAGGCGGCCGCCAAGAAATCCTCATGAGCCGCTGCAACGCGCATGCGTGCGAATGTCGCGCATTGACGATGATCGCAAACGCATGATCGCGTTGAGGCCCGCGGACGAGCGCGGCGCGACCCGCGCAGACTGGCTCACGAGTCGCCACACGTTTTCGTTCGGCGATTTCCACGATGCCGCGCACATGGGCTTCGGCTCGCTGCGCGTGATCAACGAAGACGTGGTCGCAGGGGGCACCGGGTTTCCGCCGCATTCCCACGCCAACATGGAAATCCTGAGTTTCGTGCTGAGCGGGCGACTGGCGCATCGTGACAACCAGGGTGGCGGCGCGGTGTTGCAAGCGGGCGACGTGCAATGGATGAGCGCGGGTCACGGCATACGCCACAGCGAGTTCAATGGCGACACGACAGAGCCCGTGCATTTCCTGCAGGTGTGGATCCAGCCGGACGTGCTGAATGCGCCGCCGACCTACCTGGATCGCCACTTCGCGCGTGAGCGTCGCCAGGATCGTTGGTGCCTGGTCGCGGCTCCCGCGGGGGAAGATTCCGACGCGTTGCCGATCCGGCAGGACGCGCGCATCTGGCTCGCCGACCTCTCGAAGGGGCAGGCGCTGGACTATTCCCTGGATCCCGCGCGACGCGCCTGGCTGCAGGTGGTCTCGGGTTCGTGCGCGCTCGGCGAGCTGGCACTGTCAACGGGCGACGGCGTCGCCGTGTCGGCTGAATCGACCTTGCGCCTGCGTGCGGACGCGGGATCCGCGGCCACCTCGAGCGTCATCCTCTTCGATCTGCCGTAGGGGCATCGCCCCGAACCCGGTTTCCCCTACGCGCTGGGAGCGCCTGCGAGGCCGTCGAGGTCGAGGTCATCCGCGGCGTCCTTGAGCGCGGCAATGTCGACGCCGCGTCCGCTCAGCTTGACCATGAAGCGATTGCCCACCGCCACCTGGTACTCGCTGCGGCTGCCGTCCTTCTCCCACGATTCCATGATCCACGCGCCGTCGCGCTGGTAGCTTTTCTCGACGCGCGTGTCGGTTTCGCTCTCGGATTCGAAGCCGGCGATGCCCGCCAGCGCCAGGAAGTTGGGCGCGGCGGACATGTCGATGATCTCGACTTCCAGTGACCGATCGCCTCCGGCATAGCGCGCAGTCGCGGTCGAGACGTCCATGCCCATCGCCGCGCTGCGGGTAGCGCTCAGCGCTCCACGCGGCAGGCCAGCGAGTGATTCGGGGAGGTAGGTCTTGAGTGCATCGGGCGCCAGTGCCCGCGCCCCGCTCTTGCCGCCGCCAATCGCGGCCATCGCCGCCTGCATCGCCGCG
>JBGTIG010000312.1:0-7066 GCA_041745755.1 Lysobacterales bacterium | reverse complement strand
CAGATCTTCACCACCAACGCGATCGGCCCCATCTTCTTCGAGATCATCCAGCGCAAGGGCAACGAAGGCTTCGGCGAGGGCAACTTCCAGGCGCTGTTCGAATCGATCGAGCGCGACCAGATGCAGCGCGGCGTGCTGTAGCGCACTCCATTCAGGCGCGGAGACATGCGGAGGCCACCGGCGCATTTGCGCCCAGTCGCGCAGCCCGCCGTGAAGTCCCTCTCCCCCCGGGAGAGGGGTTGGGGAGAGGGTACGAAGAAGCCATGGTCATCAATCCTCCGATTCCAACCCTCACAGGTTCGAGCTCCCAGCGCCTGCGCGCGGGCATGACCGATGCCGAGCGTCAACTTTGGCAATACCTCCGGGCCGGCCGTCTCGAGGGCTTCAAGTTCCATCGCCAGCATCCTGTCCCACCCTATATTGTCGACTTTGTATGCTTGAGCGCAGCACTTGTGGTCCAGCTGGATGATTCGCAGCACATCCCTGAAATTGATTCCGTGCGCTCGCGTCATCTCGTTCGGCGGGGATTGCGGGTGTTGCGATTCAGTGATCGTGACGTGCTATTGGATATGGAAGCCGTGGTGGATGTGATCCTCAGTGAAATGCCGGCGGAAGCGGTGGTGGCGCGCGGAGATGGGACTGTTTGATGTCGAGGAAATTGCACATTTCGCAAGGTCGTACCCTCTCCCCAACCCCTCTCCCGAGGGGAGAGGGGCTTGAAGGCGTGCTGTGCCGGATGCGGCAACGGTCTTGTACTGCGTGCGCGGGCTCAATTCGCACGGGTAGCGGGCTATGAATCCTGGCGGGTACCTGACGGGGTTCGGCAATGCGTTCGCCACCGAAGCGCGTGAAGGCGCGTTGCCGCTCGGCCGGAACTCGCCGCAGCGTGTCGCGCACGGACTCTACGCCGAGCAGTTGTCTGGCACCGCGTTCACCGCGCCGCGGGCGGAGAATCGCCGGAGCTGGCTCTATCGCATTCGTCCGGCGGCAATGCACGGCGCATTCGAGCGCTACGCGCGGCCCGGGGCGGGCGCATCGAACTTCTCCGACGACTTCGGCGACGGGCCGGTCACGCCGGATCAGCTGCGCTGGAACCCCCCGCCCGATGCGCTCGCGGGCACCGACTTCGTCGATGGCCTCCTCACCATGGCCGGCAACGGCTCGGCGGCTGCACAGCAGGGCATCGGCGTCCACGTTTACGTGGCGAACGCATCGATGCGCTCGCGTTACTTCTACAGCGCCGATGGCGAGCTGGTGTTGGTTCCGCAGACCGGGCGACTCCTGATCGCGACCGAACTCGGCGTCATCGATATCGAGCCGCAGCAGATCGCGGTGATTCCCCGTGGCGTGCGCTTCCGCGTCGATCTGCCGGACGGCAGCGCGCGCGGCTATGTGTGCGAGAACTTCGGCGCGCCGCTGCGCCTGCCCGAACTCGGTCCGCTCGGCAGCAACGGACTCGCCAATGCGCGTGATTTCGAGACGCCGGTCGCCGCTTTCGAGGATCGCGACGAGCCGTCCGAACTGATTGCGAAATTCCAGGGCCACCTCTGGCGCGCAACGATCGATCATTCGCCCCTCGATGTGGTGGCGTGGCACGGCAATCACGCGCCTTACCGCTACGACCTTCGCCGCTTCAACGCCATCGGCTCGATCAGCTACGACCATCCGGATCCCTCGATCTTCACCGTGCTCACCTCGCCGAGCGACACGCCGGGCACCGCGAACTTGGACTTCGTGATCTTTCCGCCACGCACCCTTGTCGCGCAGGACACCTTCCGTCCGCCCTGGTTCCATCGCAACGTCGCCAGCGAATTCATGGGTCTGATACACGGCGCCTACGACGCCAAGGCCGAGGGCTTCGCGCCCGGTGGCTGCTCGCTGCACAACTGCATGACCGGCCACGGACCCGACGCCGCCACGTTCGAGAAAGCGAGCAACGCCGATCTGTCGAAAGCGGATGAGATCAAGGACACCATGGCCTTCATGTTCGAAACGCGCGCAGTGCTCCGGCCCACGCGCCAGGCGCTCGATGCAGCGCACCGACAGCGGGACTACCAGGCCTGCTGGGCGGGACTTCAAAAGCACTTCCGCGATCCGCGCGGGTGAGTACTGCGCGCGGGCGGGCTGCCTGGGAGCCATTTCGCGGGAGCGCCTCGAGCGCTGACAGCAACCCATCCAGGAGGAATCGACCGATGCCGCCCGCAACGTTCGAAGCCGCAACGATCCTCGTGACACTGCTCTCGATCGCCCTGGCGGGCTGCAGCGCGGAAGAGCCGGGCGCCGCAACGCCGACGCCTGCGGCGACGGAGCCGGCAGGCCCGCCGGAAGCGCTACCGAGCGTGCCGGAGGACATTGCCGTGGCGCAAAGGCGCATACCGGCACCCGGTTTTCCCGCTGACATCGAGGAGCCCGTCGATCGCGATGCGGATGACGGCATGGACGGCCGCGACGCCGATGCCGATGCCGACACGGAGAGCGACTCTGGACCGGATGAGCCCGTGGAGCCGCTTGTGGCAGACCTGCATTGGGGAGGCATCGGCGAGGCGCGCTTCGGGATGGACGTCGAGGAACTGCAGCGGTCCTGGCCCGGCGTGCTTGACGGCGAAGCGTCCGGTGAATGCTTCTACCTTTCCGGGGATCTGCGGCGGCCGGCCGGCACTCCGGCGCTCATGTTCGAGCGCGCGCGCTTCGTGCGTTTCGACGTCGACGCGCCCGGACCGGGCGCGCCCGGCGGTGGCCGCGTGGGCATGGACACGGAAGAAATCCTTGATCGCTACGGCGACGACGTCGCGCGCGGTCCGCACAAGTACACCGACGGCGAGTATCTCCGTATCGAGAACCCGGACGGCGAGGGGATGAGCGTCCTGTTGTTCGAAACGGACGAGCAGGGAATCGTCACCGAGTGGCGTATCGGCCTCGAGCCCCAGGTCGACTACGTCGAGGGCTGCTCCTAGGAGTCTGGGCGGCAGGAATTTTCGAGGCGAAACGGTGATGGCGAGGGTCGCAGAAAGTGATCGAACGAGGCGAATACCCGTAGGTATTTAACGAGTTCGAGCGCTTTCTGCGGCCGTCGATAGCGCCGTTGCAGCCCGGACGGCTTCTGCCGCCCAGACTCCCAGGGAGGGTCTGGTCAAGACCGAACCGGGCTTGTCAGGCTGCGCCGGGTTCGGCGCGTCCTGGCGCCGCGGAACTTCTGGACATGTTCAGAGGCTCCCTGCGGGCGCGGGCTGGGTGCGCCATTGCGGAATCGGGCACACCATCAGGCCGCAGGGCCGATCGCGGCGGCGGGGCGGCGCGTCTTCCGGCACGACGCGTCTTCCGCCGTAGCGGCGGAGCCAGCTCCGCAGTTCCGAGCGAGCTCGGCACTGCGGCACCCATTGCGCCCGCGGGATCAGGGTTCGACGGGAGAGGGCAGGCGGATGACGTTGCGGTCGGGGTTCACATCCACTTCGACGTACGGACGGTCCGGGGGCGGAACGTCGGTGAAGTGCACGACGCCCGCGGCGTCGGTCCAGCGATATAAGGGTTTGGGCTGCGAAGCCTCGTCGCTCCGCCTGGCGTCCGCGCTCCGAGGCTCAGCTTTCTTCGGCGCCGCCGTCACTTCGGAAATACTCCCGTCGCTCCGGGAGGGGTCGGGCCGCGACGAGGTATCGCGCGCGAACCACCAGGCAACGCCGAGGGCAATCAGCAATCCGGCCACGAGGAGTCCGGGATGGATTTCACCGCGGAATCGATGTGGCAGGCACCGTCTTCCAGCGCCGAACGGGATCGGTGAGCGGCTTGCGCGGGCGGCGCCCATCAGCTCGCACCCATCCCCGTCGATCGCGGGCATGCGCCGCGCGCGCCGCGCCAGGCAAGCGTCAACCTGAGCAATACACCTTGGACTGCTGCTTTCGGCGCTCGAGTTCTTCCAGGTGCTGCTGGGCGTTGAGCACCTCCTGGGTGCCGTCGCCGTCAGTATCCATGGACACGTTGGGGCTGGTTTCCAGGATGGTCACCGAGTCGCGTGCAGCCTTGCAGTTGGCACTTTCCGGGCCGATGAGGTTGTCCCGCGCCGCGGTCGGATTTTTCGGCTTGCCGACGTCCTGCCCGCCCCCCGCGCTCAGGTCGGTGATTTTGGCGGGTGATGCCGGAACCGTGCTGGAGTGGCGAATCGACACCCGTTCGGCCTTCACGTTCTTGGGCGCGAGGCTGCTGAAGTGCCAAACACCCGCCGCATCGCGCCACTTGTAGATGACTTCCTCCGCCTGCGCGAGCGTGCAGGCGCCGAGCGCGAGGGCGAGCGAAAGCAGTGCGGTTCTCGTGTTCATATTGTGGATCTCCAGTACCAGTCGCGCGACCCCTGACCGGGCCGACGTGCCAGAGCAGGCTCTCGAGCCCGTGGCGGCGAAACAGGAAGTTCAACTTCTATCGCGCCGGGTTAATAGCATCCGTGACCCGTCCTTACAAGGCAACACCGTCGCATTTGGTGCAGGCGGTGGAGCAATCGTGACCGAGCGGCGGCTGCACGCAACTTTTCTGCGGCCCCCCGATGGCAGGGGTTCAGGGAACTTCTTCGTGCCGGGGCGCCGCCCCGCATCCGCGAGGGGCGTCGGATACACTCGGGGCCGGTCTCCGGCCGCGTTTCCCATGACAGAGTTGCCAGACGCCGCGTCGCCCGGTGCCGATCTGCCCGGCGCCGCCAATACGAGCGAGCCGGCGCTGGCGCAGGCGTCGTTGGGCGGGCGTCCGCGACGTCGTGGCATCTACCTGCTGCCGAACCTCCTGACCACGGGTGGCCTCTTCGCCGGATATTTCGCGATCGTCGCGGCGATCGGCGGGCGCTATGTGACGGCGGCCATCGCGATTTTCGTGGCCGGCCTGCTGGACGGCATCGACGGCCGCGTCGCGCGCATGACCAATACGCAGTCCGAGTTCGGTGTGCAGTACGACTCGCTGGCCGATCTCGTGAGCTTCGGCGTGGCGCCGTCGCTGGTGATGTTCACCTGGTCGCTGTCCACGCTCAAGGCACTCGGCCCTGCCTGGGGCAAGATCGGCTGGACGGCCGCGTTTCTCTATGCGGCATGCGCCGCGCTCCGTCTCGCGCGCTTCAACACGCAGGTGGAGCAGCAGGACAAGCGGTTCTTCCAGGGATTGGCGAGTCCGGCGGCTGCGGGCTTCATGATGTCGTTCGTCTGGGTCGCGAACGACTACGGTTTTGCCGGTCACGAGGTCGCGTGGGTCGCGCTCGGCGTGACGCTCGCCGCCGCGCTGCTCATGGTCAGCCGCGTGCGGTACCTCAGCTTCAAGTCGAATACGCGTTCGGACCGCGTACCGTTCGTCGCGGTGCTCATCGCGCTGGGGGTACTCGTGGCGATCGCGGTCGAGCCGCCGACCGTGCTGTTCGGCATTGCGATCCTGTACGTGGCGAGCGGACTGGCCTTGACCATCTGGGGCATGCGGCGCTGGCGCGGGCGCCGCGATCCGGCGAAACGCGACATCGCGGCCCGCGACGGAATTGCCGCAGACCCATGAGTACGCCTCTGCGCACCCCGGCCGAAACGAATGAGGACTCCCGGCTGCCGGCTATCCAGACGAGCATGCTCGCGTCCCTCGCGGATCTGAGTCAGGTGCTGGCGCGTTCGGTGGATATCGATCGCACGCTGCAACTGCTCGTATCGCGCATCGCGGAAACGATGGACGCGGAGGCGTCGTCGGTCTTCCTGGCTGATGCCAGCACCAACGAGCTCGTGTGTCGAGCTTGCGCGGGCCCGACGGACATCGTGGGGCTGCGCGTATCGATGGACACGGGCATTGTCGGCCGCACGTTCGAAACCAACGAGTGCCAGATGGTTCGCGACGCGCAGGCCGACCCGGACTTCGCAACCAAGGTCGACGATCGCACCGGGTTCGTCACCCGTTCCATCCTCTGCGCTCCGCTGTCCGCCGCGCTCGGGCCGATCGGGGTGATCGAGGTGCTCAACAAGCGCGGTGACGACCTGTTCGACCTGGCCGACCGCGAACTGCTGCGGATGCTGGCAGCGCCGGCGGTGCTGGCGATCGGCAACGCGCAGATGGCGACCGAGCTGATCGAACAGAACCGGATCGTGCGTGAACTGCAGCTGGCAAGGCGCATGCAGCGCATGATGCTGCCCAAGCGCCGGCGCTCGGGCTACCCGGTGATCGGCATCAACCGGCCCGCGCGCGAGATCTCCGGCGATTTCTACGATTTCTTCGATCTGGCGGACGGGCGCATCGCGTTCACGCTCGGCGACGTGGCGGGCAAGGGTCTCGACGCATCGCTGCTCATGATCCGCACCGCGAGCCTCATGCGCTGGATCGGCAAGGAGGGCAGGTATTCGCCGACGGAGTGGCTCGCGCAGGCCAACTCGGAACTCACGAGCACGATGGCGGGCGGCATGTTCGTGTGCGCGGTTGCCGGCTACTACGACCGCGAAAGCGGACTGGTCACGTGGTCGAGCGCGGGCTTTCCCCCGGCGCTGTTGCGCGACGGGTTCGGAGAGGTGCGCGAGTTTCCCGCCGGCGGGCCACCACTCGGCATCGTCGATGACGCCGCGTGGGAGAACGAAACCGCCGATCTCGGACGCAGCAGCCTGTACTTCTACAGCGATGGGGTGACCGACGTGGTGCAGGCGAGCGGCGAGCGGCTCGGAGTCGCGGGCGTCCGCACCATGATCGGCGGTCTTTCGCACTTGCAACCCGAGGCTCGGCTGCGCTCGATGCTCGGAATCCTCCGGCGCCTCAAACTCGCCGACGATACGACGATGGTGCTGATCGAGGGCGAGCGATGAGGCAGTGCCTGCCATGAGCGGCCGACCCATCTCTCGTGCCGCCGTTCAGGCCGTGCGCGACCCGGCAAGCGGGAACCGCGGGTGAGCGGGCCGGCCTTGCTGCGACTCGAACTTCCGGCACGCGCCGAGCAGCTGGGCGAGTTGCGGGTGGCGCTGCGTGATGCATTCGCGCGCGTGCAGGTGTCGCCCGAGGCGTCCGAGCGGCTGGTGCTCGCGATCAACGAAGCGGTCTGCAATGTCATCCGCCACGCCTATGCGGGCCGCGACGACGGCGT
>JBGTIG010000311.1:0-3742 GCA_041745755.1 Lysobacterales bacterium | reverse complement strand
GGCTGCATCGCCCGCGCGAGCAAGGTGATCTCGTGCGTGCCGGGTCGCAGCTGCACCAGCAAGTCGCCGGTGGCCTCGACCCGCGCGTTCAGCGATCCGCCGAGTCGCACCGGCGCAAAACCCCTCGGCAGTGGAGCGGGCAAGGTCACTTCGCGCGCGTCACCCGAGACATCGAGCGTCAGCCGCGTCTCGAGCATCGCGGGCACGCCGTCGGTCAATTTGCGGAAAACACGGACGCTCAGCCGCTCGGGTGCTGCAACCGTCGCCTCGCCTCGCCCGAGGCGGATGCGATTGGATTCGCGGGCGATCGCCGCGATCTCCACGCCGTCGATGCGAAGCTGCAGCAACGCGCTCGCGGACGGCACGTCCAGCTGCTGCGGGCGACGCTGCCAGGGCAGCCGACCGGCGACCGCATGCTCCCCCGGCTCGAGCCAAAGGCCGGGCTGACCACTGTCACCTTCAGCCACCGGCTGGGGCGAACCATTCACGAGGACCTGCTGCGGCCACGCCGATTGCGAACCCGGCAGCGGCACGAAACTGCGCGCTTCGACGCGCCAGCGCTGCTCGAAGCTGGCGCCATCGGCGCGGGCATCGATGACCAGCACGCCAGGCCACGCGCAGACGCGCGCGGCGGGATCATTGGGCTCGTTGCCCGCAAGCCAGGGACAGGCAATCCAGGGATCGGCCCGCTGCACCCAGCCGCGCCAGTCCGCGAGTTCAGGGGGAATCGGATCGCGCGCCGCATCGATTTGCTGGGAGGAGGCGGTCCCGATGGCCAGCAGTGCGAGGCCGGCGGAGATGAGACAGCGCTTCGCGATACCGACTGCGGCTGCAACTTTGGCTGCAGGAATGCGTTGCGATCTGCGTGTCGACATGCCCTTCCCCCGTGTCCTTCGATCGGCGCATTCGCGCCACGTGCCGAGACTACGCGGCAGATGTGCCTGCGGGGTTCGGACAAGGCGTCACCGCAGTCATCCGCCCGCCGTCAATCGCCACAGTTGCAGGATTCCCGCCAGCAGGAAGCCACTCAGGAAGAACAGGTACGCGGCGCGGAGATACGGGTACTTGTAGTGCGCGAGATACACGCCGAGCGAGTACAGGTCCCGGACCATCGATTCATAGGCGGAGCCATCGTTCTGCATGTTGCGCGAGACCCGGCGCAGGAACTCCTCGGGCGGCATCTCGGCGAAATGGCCGAAGAAGAACAAGTTGAAATTCGGCGGCGTGGCGGACGTCTGCAGCCGCAACGGCCGATACTTGGGCAGCACGGCCAGGATCGACAGAATCAGCGCCACCGAAGTGAAGCACAGCAGCGTGATCGCGCTGAGCTTGAGTTCCGGGTCGTTGATTCGGCCCAGCGTCACCGTCAGTACCACTGACGACACCGTGATGATGATGTTCGCCTTGAGATCAGCCATCGCGGACAACTGCACGTGGTGCTGCTGCGCGGTGCGGATCAAGTTGTCGCCGGTATTGCGCTCCGGTACGTCGGCGAACACGCTGGCGACCGGCGAGTCGGATTCGTTCGTCGGCATCCGTCTCCCCCGAGCTTCGATACGGCCAGTCTAGTGGCGCGGGGCGCATAAATCGAAAGCAGCAACGCGCGGGCTGCTCCTGCCCGGAAGCCCTGGACGACGCGGACTTTGTGCCTCCGGAGCCGTTCGGCGTGAGCAGTTCCCTGGCGTGCCACCCCGATCGCGCACGCTCCGTCTGGATCAGTCCCTTGCCCCTGCTCGCGGCCGTGCGCTGCACCTGCGGCGACGCGGGTCGTCCGTGCCCTTGCGTTCACATGCGATGCGCGAGCCTGCCCGCCGTTTTCAATGCAGGAAAAACCGCCATGCCCCACTGGCTTCGCGCGACGTTGGCCGGAAGCGTGCTCTGCCTGCTGGCCGGATGCCAGAGCGCCCTGTTCGGAGCCTTCAACGCGGTCACTCCCAGCCGGTCAGGAGAGGTGCGGGCCGGCCTGGTCTTCGACCCCGAACACGACCTCAAGGCCGACGTGTACCTGCCGGGCACGCCCGCAGCGAACGCGCCGGTGGTGGTGTTCTTCTACGGCGGTTCCTGGCGCAATGGCTCGCGGACCTGGTACCGGTTCATCGGCGAGCGGTTGGCGTCCCACGGGGTCATCGCCGTCCTGCCCGACTATCGAAACTATCCCGATGTGAGCTTCCCGGCGTTCATCGAGGACGCGGCTCGCGCGGTGGTCTGGGCGCAGAGAAACCATGCGGGCGACGGCAGGCGCGTATTCATCGCGGGCCATTCCGCGGGCGCGCATATCGCGGCGCTCGTCGGTACCGACGCCCGTTACCTCGAAGCGGAAGGCGGATCGCTCGATTCGATCGCGGGCGTTGTGGGCTACTCCGGCGTGTACGACTTCCTGCCGCTTACCGATGCCACGCTCAAGGCAACTTTCGGCGATCCCGCGCGCTGGCCAGATTCGCAGCCCGTGAACTTCGTGGATGGCGACGAACCGCCGTTCTTCCTCGTGCATGGCCGCAACGACCGCATCGTCTGGCCCGTCAACAGCGAATCCCTGACGCGCGCGCTGCGCAGTCATGACGTGCCGGTCGAGTTCCTGCGGCGCGAGGATCTGGGTCACTATGCTTCCGCAATCACTTTCGCGCGCAGCACCGACGACGAGCAGACCCGACGACTGCTCGCCTTCCTCCGGGATCCGCCAAAGCGCAGGGCAGCCCAGGCCCCCGCCGCGCGATGAGCGATTACACGGGCCCGGGGTGATTCCGTGGCCATGAAACGGCGATAGCGACACATCGAAGATCGGGTGGATTCGATAGCTGTAGGCTATCGGGATGAACCTGCGCGACCTGCGTTACCTCATCGCCATCGACGAGCACCGGCACTTCGGTCACGCGGCGGCTGCGTGTTTCGTCGCGCAGCCCACCCTGTCGACGCAGCTGCGCAAACTCGAGGACGAACTGGGCGTCACCCTGATCGAGCGTGCACCGCGCAAGGTAATGCTGACGCCGGCGGGACGGGAGATCGCGGCGCGCGCCCGCGACATCCTGCGCGACGTCGAGGAGCTGAAGGAAGCCGCCCGGCGCAAGCATGATCCCGAGACCGGAAGCGTTCGGCTCGGCATCTTCCCGACGCTGGGTCCGTACCTGCTGCCGCACGCCGTCGCGCGCCTGCGCGGCAAGTTCCCGGGTCTCGAGCTGCTCCTTACCGAGGAGAAAAGCGATGCGCTGCTCGATCAGCTCAAGGAGGGAATGCTCGATGCCGTGCTGCTGGCGCTGCCGGTGCAGGACGCGCAGTTGCATGTCGAGCCGCTTTTCGAGGAGCCGTTCGTGCTGGCCGTGCCGCGTTCCGTAAGGCGAAAGCCCCGAGGTCCCCTGAAGATCGAGGACCTCAGGAACCAGAGCCTCATGCTGCTCGAAGAGGGGCACTGCCTGCGCGATCAGGCGCTGGAAGTCTGTCAGTGGGCAGGCGCCGGCGAACGCGCCGGTTTCCGCGCGACGAGTCTCGAGACCCTGCGCCAGATGGTGGCGGCGGGTGTCGGCAGTACGTTGCTGCCGAAGCTGGCGGTCTCGCCACCGGTCCCGGTGTCGGACGCCATCGATCTCCTGGCATTTTCGGGCAGAAGTCCCAGCCGTAGCATCGGCATGCTCTGGCGCCACTCGACCGCCATGGCGGAAATGCTGGGCGCGATCGCGCGGGAATTCGCGGCGGCGGCCGTCGCTGCGATGTCGGCGCCCGACGCGACGCGCGCGCGAAAGTCGCCGCA
>JBGTIG010000310.1:0-4893 GCA_041745755.1 Lysobacterales bacterium | reverse complement strand
AGTAGCGCGACAGGTTACTTTCTCCCCGTGGCGTGATCTCAGGACCGTATTGGAAGCAGTCCGGTTTGCCAGCGCTTGCCAGGCCCAGGAGGTTGGGATGAGAAGTAGCGCCGTCGTCTTTCTCGCATTGGCTTTGTGCGCATGCGGGCACCCGCTGCCCGGTTCGGAAGCACCCGACCAAATCGAGTCGTCCGACCAACCATGGGCGGTGGCGATCGAAGAAGCAGTCGAACGCGCGGCGATACACGGGTCGTTCGATCGAGCGCTCTGGCCGGGGTTCGATCCGTTGTCCGTGCCACTTGCGATCTACGACGGCGAGAAAACCTACCTTTTCCGACATCCGGACTCACCAGAGCCTTTCAGGGCGGCGGGAGAGTTCGGGTCAGGCGTTCATGTGATGGAGGGTCGCCACGAGAAGGTGACCGCCAATACCAATTCCGAGATCGCCGGAGTGCCGACTGCGACCCTACTTCTGGATCCCGCGCGTGCGCGAGACTCTGCGGGGGCATTGGCAGCGGTGGCCATACATGAAGCATTCCATGTGTTTCAGCGCGAACATCATGCGGGTTGGCTTGGCAACGAGGCAGACCTTTTCGTTTATCCCACAGACTCGGCCGAAATGTTGGCATTGAGGCGGCAGGAGACCGAGGCGCTCCGAAATGCCCTCCAGGCAGACGACGCACAAACCCGGTCTTGCTGGGTACGCACGGTGATTTCACTGCGCAATCAGCGCTATGCGCAGATGGAATCTACATTCGCTGCTTATGAGCGCGGCACCGAACTCAATGAGGGGCTGGCTACCTACGTGCAGATGCGCGTGGAGGGCAAGACAACGGTTGAGCTGCCTGCAATCGAGTTCAAGCCCGCCGCCATACGCCAGCGGGCGTACGCGACAGGATCCGCGCTGGCAGTGTTGCTGGATCGGGTTGATCCCGGCTGGAGGGCATCTTTTGAGTCGAATGACAGGCAATCCCTTGACGAGGCATTGTCGAACGCAATTGGCAAGGGTAGAACGTGCTCCTTTGAAGCCGCTCTGCTATCAGCAACGCAAGCTCAGGCGAAAGAGGATGTTGCCGCACTTGGAGAGGAGAAAAAGCGACTCCTGGCCGATTTTGAAGCTCAGCCGGGATGGAGGATCGTCGTCAAGGCTGAAGCAGGCAGCCCCCTCTGGCCGCAGGGCTTTGATCCGATCAATGTCGAACGTGTCGGCAAAGACCAGGTGTTGCATACGCGTTTCGTGACGCTCGGTAACGATTCGGGTCAGATTGAAGTGTTGAATGCGAAGACCCTGACCCTGGGAGCGGGCGCCCATCCGCTTTTCGATGGCATCGATCGCATGGAGGTGGGTGATCTCGAGAAGCCCAAAGTCGTAACGACCGGGACGACTGTCGAGGTGAGCGCGCCTGGCGTGTCAGGCAAGTTCAAGTCTGCGAGCGTGAACACATCGGGATCAGTGATTACTGTTTCGCTGCGCAAGTAACAGTTGCCGGCTTTTTTAAATGCCCCCCAACCGATGTGCGCTTTATTCGTCCCCATCCATGCGGCGAGCTGTCTTACTGAAGGTCTCCGACCCGATTGTTGCGAGTCGGGCTCCGGCAGGTGAAGATCGTCAGAGCATGCGCCGGCTGATAAGGCGGTCACGGCGAACGAATTGGTGCCAGAGTGCCGCCGCCACATGCAGGGAGGTAAGGCCAATCAGGGCCCACCCACTCCAGTAGTGGACGTACCACGCAATGGCGCGCCAAGTTTCATCTTCCTCGGGCGGCGTGAATAGCCTCGGCACTTCAAACAGGCCAAGGACTTCCATCGGAGCTTGCATCCAAACCCAGATGACGTAACCGCTTGCCGGCAAGAGCAGCAAGAGTCCATATATTGCAGAGTGGGTGATCGCCGCCAGGCGGCGATGCCGGAGCGGTTCGCCTGCAATCACACCGGACAAACTGTAAGCAGGACGCCAGGTCAACCGTAGCATCATCAGCACAGCCACGATTACGCCGAGCTGGAAGTGGAAGTGGATCAGGCGTGAGCTGTCTTCCCGGTTTGACGTCAGCTCGGCCGCCCAGCCCAGATAGACCTGGCAAGGGATGGCAAGTGCGACCACCCAGTGAAGGGTTCGCGCAAGCCACGGGTAGCGCTCGCCCGCAGGCACCGCGCTCATCCAGGGTTTCGTCCCGGATAGCCTGCGATGCCCGCGCCCAGCACGATGTTTCGGCGCACGAACCACCTGCCCCTGTGCTGCTTCGGTGTAGCCAGTCCAGCGCTGCCGCGTCCATGAGACAAGAGTTCCTCCTGACGTGGCGTCAGTTTCAGGTCGTCGCGAAACATGACGTCGTCGATGTAGTAGGTCGCGCGACCTGGCTCTATCACATGCACGTGGATGTGCTCCGGGATATCTCGCCCCGGATAACTACCCGGGCGGATCGTGTCGAACTTATATCGGCCACGCGTATTCGTTCGCGCCCACCCCCGCAGCCTTCCGTGCCGTCGCGCGGCTTCGCCGACGGGTGTGGCAGTTGGCGGATACAGACCTCCCCGATCGGTGTGGTAGGCATAGACAATCACGCCGGCCTGCGGGTGGCCGTCTGAATCCGTAACCGTGCCCCACAACGTCAGCGGCTCTCCGGGCTCATGGGCCGGTGCGATCCTGGCGTGGCTTGACGGGTTGCCAGACAGACCGTCGAATACGGCTTCGCAGCCTTCGCATGGCAAGCCTACGATGGGTTCACGACGTGTTTTAGCGGCACGAACGAGCGGGAGCAGCGCGACTGACAGGAGGCCTAGCAGAATCTGGCGGCGTTTCATGGCGAAAACTCGGAATAAGGTCCCAATCAGGAAGCCCCAGGCAGTCAGACTGTTAACAGCCGATGGAAGCTAGCTCGCCAGTAGTCCGGCGTTTGACGGACCCTGTGCGCCAAGCGCATCCCCGGTGCATCGTGCTTGGAGTCGGCCCGGTTAACACTTCGCATTCCAAGTGCGTCTTGGTTGCGGACCCTGCCGACCCACACCGTGCCTGACGCGAGCCTTCCCCGAATGACAGACATGGAAGTCGCACAGTGTGTCCAGCAGGCCCGGCGCGGTTCACAGCAGGCATTCGCGTCGCTGTATGGGCGCTTTTCGCCTCTGGTGCACGCAATCCATCTCAGCCGTTTTCCCCGCGCCTGGGCTGAGGAGATGACACAGGAATGCTTTACCAAGGCCTTTATGCGCCTGGATCAGTTGCAGGACGATGCCAAGTTCGGGTCGTGGATTGCCACCATCGCACGTCGCATGCGTCTGCCTCCGGAGTCCGGCAGATCAACGGATCGAAACCTCGATGATCTAATCAATTCCGGCACGCCGCCCGACGAGGTTGCCGAAGCGGACAGAGTGCTCCGCGTCGTCGCGCGCCTGCCCGAGGCCTATCGGGAAACGCTGATACTCCGTTTGGCAGAAGGCATGAGCGGCCCCGACATTGCCGCGTTGACCGGGCTGACTCCACAGTCCGTGCGAGTGAACCTCCATCGGGGAATGGCGAAGCTGCGTCACGCGCTTGGGTTGCTACCCACGAAAATCCCGACGGAGATCGAGCATGATTGACGACGACCCGCTCTGGAATCCGGACGCCACTCCCGACGAGGACCTGGCGCGCATCCAGCGACTACTGGCGCCCTACGGCGCCCGGGCCCGCGGTATGAAGATGCCGTCGGCCTCGCGAGTTCGTCGCCGCCGTGTACGAGCGCTGCCGTGGGCATCGGCCGCGGCCGCCGCATTGATGCTGCTGGGCGCGGGGCATAAG
Source organism: Lysobacterales bacterium (assembly GCA_041745755.1). Classification (GTDB taxonomy): domain Bacteria; phylum Pseudomonadota; class Gammaproteobacteria; order Xanthomonadales; family Ahniellaceae; genus JBBQNY01. The sequence continues at coordinate 1,118 of JBGTIG010000310.1, read as the reverse complement.
CATCGGCTTGCATGGTTGCCCGAAAGCAGCTGGACCGTCGTCCGCAATGAGTCGCTTGCCAGCGAAGACAGAAAAATGCGCTTACGGCCAGGCCAGTCGCTGGAAACCATGGCCAACGACTCCGCCACAATCGCGGTGGCGCGAATCGGCCGCATTGCTTTGTCGCCGAACTCGCGTCTCCGCCTGGTCGAGACAGAGACGGGAAGGCATCGCGTGGCGCTGGAGCAAGGACATATGCGTGCACGGATCTGGGCGCCTCCCGGCTACTTCGGAGTGCGTGCAGGTGCCGCTGAAATCGTCGACCTGGGATGCGATTTTGATCTCTGGAAACGGCAGGATGGTTCGGGCCGGGTGTTTGTGCGCAGCGGCTGGGTGAGCTATCGCGTGGGCACAGACGATATTCTGGTTCCCCAGCAATTCAACTTGAGTTTTTCTGCCGCGACCGCCCAAACGCCAACGCGGTCGGATGCGCCTGCCGCTTTCACGAATGCGATTGAGGCACTGGAGCGAGCTATCGCAAACGAAGGCGGGGGCTCCGTGTCCGCGAAGCTCGCGGCGGAGCTTGTCGCCGACGCGGCGCGCGAACAGGATGCATTTTCGCTGCTCAGCCTACTGTCGAGATGGCCGGTCTTGGCGAACACGGCGCTGTATCCACGCCTAGGGGCAGCATTGGGAGTGCCGGCAATCGACTCCGCCCATCGGCAGGCTTGGGAAGCGGGCGATCAGGAAGCAATCAATTCCTGGTGGAAGAAAATTCCCCGCCCGCCCAAGCACTGGTGGGCCAATTGGGCGGACGCGCTGGGTTAGGCCCCGCCAATCCTTGCGTGCATGGGCGGGCTCGAACGACTACCGCTGGCTCTCCCCCGCAGATTGAAGCCGCCGGTCTCGGGGGCGGTCAAAGAAGATTGCAGGTCTGGTTTCACGGTGCATCAGTCGCAGCTGCGGCTCAAGGCGTAGCGGGCGACGTCGTCGTCGACGCTCCACGCGCCGGCGAGGGGCGGCAACAGGTTCGCGTTCACGGCAATGTGGCCCGTGCCGAGCGTGAAGAAGGTGCGCGTGAGGCTGCCGGCTACACGCAGGTTGATCGGGCGGTAGGCGCAGAGCGGACAGGCGCCATC
>JBGTIG010000309.1:0-8435 GCA_041745755.1 Lysobacterales bacterium | reverse complement strand
CAAGGTCGCCGTCAGCCGCGCCCTGTCGCGACTGCTCGAGCGTGGCCTGCTGCAGCGCGAATCCCACGGCGACGACCGCCGCCGCTCCGTGCTGGAACTGAGTTCCGCGGGCTATCGCGTGTACGACGAAGTGGTGCCCCTCGCGCTCCGTTACGAGCGCGAATTGCTGGCCCCACTCGACGACGACGAACGCGCCCAACTCGACGGGCTGCTGGCCAAGCTGGAGCAGGGCAGGCCCCTGTAGCACCCTCGGAGGCTCTGCCAATCGCGGGGGGCGGTTGAGCGGCTTCGGCGTCGGACGCCGCCGTTCCTGCGAAATCCGCAAGAAAAAACGGCGGCCGAAGCCGCCGTTCTGCGTGCGTCGCGCGAGTCGCGCGGCGTTTACTTCACGCCGTGCATCAGTTTCTGGATCAGCGGCGCCACCAGGAACAGCAGCACGCCCGCGCCGATCAGCGCCCAGAAGCCAAAGGTGTATCCGCTGAGCGCGGAATCCGTCGTCATGCCGGTCTCGCCACTGACGGAACTGGCGAAGATGCCCGACAGGTTGTTGCCGATACCGGTCGACAGGAACCAGCCACCCATGCCGAGGCCGACCAGGCGCACGGGCGCCAGCTTGGTCACCATCGACAGGCCGATCGGCGACAGGCACAGCTCGCCGATCGACTGGATCACGTAGACCATGAACAGTGTCCAGAACGGGATGGTGCCGACATCGCTGACGAGCGTCGACAACGCGAACATCAGCAGCAGGAAGGCCAGGCCATTGAAGATCAGGCCCAGGCCGAACTTGCGCGGGATCGACGGATCGGCGTTGCGGCGAGCGAGCCACACCCAGGTCCAGGCAATCACCGGCGCCAGCGCGATGATCGCGATCGAGTTGACAGACTGGAACCAGGCCACCGGGAACACGAAGCCGCCGGGCCCGAAGATGTCGCGGTCGACGATCTTGTCGGCCAGGAAGGTGAACGAGCTGCCGGCCTGCTCGAAGAACATCCAGAACATCACGTTGAAGGCGAAGATGATCAGCATCGCGATCACCTTGTCGCGCGCCACCTTGCCATTGCGGATGCCCTCGATCATCAACATGATCGCCAGGCCGACGAACAGGGCGCTCAGCACCCACTGCAACGTGCCTGCGCCCAGCGCCAGCAGGAAGTACACCAGCGGGATGGTGACGATGGCGCCGATCAGCACGTAAAGCACGCGCAGCTTGCCGCCCGAGCCCTCCTCCGGCGGACGACCTACCTCCAGCAAACCGCGGCGGCCGAACCAGAACCACACCAGGCTGATCAGCATGCCGATGCCGGAGACGAAGAACACGACCTTGTAGTCCGGGATGGAATCGGTGCCGAACACCTGGTTGGAGAGGAAGCCGGTCAGGATCGGGGCGATGAACGCGCCCGCGTTGATGCCCATGTAGAACATGGTGAAACCGGCATCGCGGCGTGGATCGCCGGTGGTGTAGAGCTTGCCCACCATGGTCGAGATGTTGGGCTTGAACAGGCCGTTGCCGACGATGATCGTCGCCAGGCCGACCTCGAAGATGCGCGGGTCGGGCACGGTGATCATGAACAGGCCGACGGCCATGATCACGGCGCCCAGCAGGATGGCGCGCTGGTAACCGAGGACGCGGTCGGCGACGTAGCCGCCGAAGATCGCGCCGGCGTACACCAGTGCGAGGTAGGAACCATAGGTCAGGTTGGCATCGGCCTCGCCACTGGCATTGCCGCCATGGAACTGCGCGACGATGTACAGCACCAGCGCCCAGCGGATGCCGTAGAACGCGAAGCGTTCCCAGAACTCCGTCATGAACAGCATCCACAGCGGCCGCGGATGCCCCAGCATCTCGGGGAACTGGGGAGGCGCGCCGCCACCGGACCCGGACGCGGACACGGAAACGAGCGGCGGGCCTGCGGGTTCGGCAGCGTTGGCAACAGTCATCGCGTTCGCACCTTGATCATTGGAGCCGGGGCCGGCAGATGTAGCGTGCCTTTGCGCAGCGCGTCAAACCCGATCGCGTGCTGCGTCGCAGCAACCGCACCGGCAGCAGCGGCCCCTGCCGTGACCTCCCCGCCCTGTAGGAGCGGCCCCAGCCGCGACATCCCCGCCCCTGTGGGCGCGATTCAGGGTCCCGGCGCGGACAACTCGGTGCGCACGTCGAACAATTCCGGAAAGAAGGTCTGGTCGAGCGCGCGCCGGAGGAAGGACACGCCGCTGGAACCGCCGGTGCCCGGCCGGAAGCCGATGATCCGTTGCACGGTGCGCAGGTGGCGGAAGCGCCAGAGCTGGAAGTTGGATTCCAGATCGACCAGCTCTTCGCAGAAGTGATATTCCTCCCAGTACGTCGCCGTGTCCTCGTAGATGCGCTTGTACACGGGGATCAGCGCGGGCTCGCGCACCCAGGGTTCGCGCACGTCGCGCTGCAGCAGCGACGCGGGGATCGCGTGTCCCCGCCGCGCCAGCCAGCGCAGGAACTCGTCGTACAACCCAGGCGACTCCAGCACACGACGGAGCTCGGCGTACGCCTCGGGATAGTGTCGATGCACCTCTATCAGTTCGGCCTGCTTGTTGCCGAGCAGGAACTCGATGGTGCGGTACTGCCGCGACTGGAAGCCCGAGGCGGGCCCGAGGATGTGCCGGAATTCGAGGTACTCGCTCGGCGTCAGCGTCTCCAGCACCGACCACTGCTCGGCGAGCTGCACCTGGATGCGCTGGACGCGGGCGAGCATCTTGAGCGCGGGCTCGGTGCGATCGGCGCGCAGGTGCGCGATCGCGGCGGTGAGCTCGTGGATCACGAGTTTCATCCAGAGCTCGGACGTCTGGTGCTGGATCACGAACAGCATTTCGTCGTGATGCGGGGGATCGGTGCGCATCACCTGCGCGGACAGCAGCGCGTCGAGCTTGAGGTAGTCCTGATAATCCAGCTTGCCCTCGAGATCGAGGTGGAGGCCGGGTTCGAGCGATCGCAGCGCGGTTTCGTCGGTCATGGGTGTTCCCGGTGAATTGGACTTCGCCCCTCGTCGCCGCGGATCGGCGCTGATCGTGGCGCAGGCGGCAGGGTCGCTTGCCCTCAGAATCGACTCGCGGGCACTTGTGTCCAAGCGTAACGCACGCTCCGCGTGCTGGACCGCCCGCGAGGTTGCGGCGTCACACGACTTCGCTAGACTCCGCCGCCTGCGCGCGTCGGGGTGACGCCGCCACGCACATCTTCCGGGGTTCTCCATGTCTTCATTCAAGTCTCTGCACGGCGCGCTGCTGGCAGCTTCTCTCTCGACGTTTGCCATGTTCAGCGCTCCCGCGCTGGCCGATGCCAGTTACCAGGCGTTGCCGTTCGCGCAGAACTGGAGCAATACCGGGCTCATCACCGTCAACGACGATTGGTCCGGCGTTCCCGGTGTCGTCGGGTTTCGCGGCGACGATTTGACGGCCGCAACCGGTACGGACCCGCAGACCATCGTCGGCGAGGGCACGCCGGTGGTGGATGTCAATGCCAACCAGACCAATCCCGCTACCTTCTTTACGGGCGGGCCCGCGGAGTTCGAAATCACGGACCCCGCGGTGGCCCTGGCTGGCAGCGGTACCGCAGACGCGCCCTATCTGCAGTTTCATCTCAATACCACGGCGCAGACGGGTGTCACGGTTGCCTACGCGCTTCGCGACCTCGACGGGTCAACCGACGATTCGATCCAGCAGGTCGCGCTGCAGTATCGCGTGGGCGCGATCGGCGACTTCACCAATGTCCCCGGCGGATACGTCGCCGATGCGAGTTCGGGTCCGAGCCTCGCGACGCTGGTAACGCCGGTTTGCGCCGTGCTGCCGACTGCAGTGGAGAACCAGGCAGAGGTACAAGTCCGCGTCATCACCACGAACGCGTTCGGTAACGACGAATTCATTGGCGTCGACAACATCGTCGTCAGCACCGCTGGCTGCCCCGCGCCACCGCTCACTTTGAGCGTCAACGACGTGGCGGTCACCGAGGGTGACACGGGCACGGTCACGGCGTCCTTTACGGTGGGCCTCAGCGCGCCCGCCGGTGCGGGCGGAGTCACCTTCGACATTGCGACCGCCGACGGCACCGCGACCGCCGCGAGCGCCGACTACGTGGCGCGTTCGCTGACCGGCCAGACGATAGCGGCCGGCGCTTCGTCCTACGCCTTCGACGTAACCGTCAACGGCGATACCGCGATCGAGCCGAACGAGACGTTCTTCGTCAACGTCACCAACGTCACCGGCGCGACCGTGGCCGACGGTCAGGGCCAGGGCACCATCAGCAACGACGACGCGACGCTCATCGCGATCAACCAGATCCAGGGGCCGGGCGCCTCCTCGCCGCTGGTGGGAGCGATGGTCACCACGCGCGGCATCGTCACCGGTCGCAAGAACAACGGTTTCTTCATCCAGGCGCCCGACGCGTCGGTCGACGCGGATCCGCTGACTTCCGAAGGCATCTTCGTTTTCACCAGCGCCCCGCCGGCCCCGGGAATCGTGGTCGGGACGCTCGCGCAGGTCTCGGGCACCGTGGTCGAGTTCATTCCGAGCCAGGACATGCTGCAGCCGCCGCTCACCGAGCTCTCGAATGCCACCACGGTCGTGCTCAGCAACGGTAATCCGTTGCCCACGGCAATCCCGTTGTCCACGACCTTCCCCGATCCGACCGGCCCCTTCGATCAGCTCGAAAGGGTCGAGGGCATGCGCGTGTCGGCAGCTTCGCTGACGGTCAATGGCGCGACGCTCGGTTCAGTCAACGAGACCAGCGCGACCGCTACCAGCAACGGCATTTTCCATGCGCGCGTCACGGGCCTTCCGCGCACGTTCCGGGAACCGGGCATCGAGGCGCCGAACCCTGCGCCGGGAGGTACGATTCCGCCCATTCCGCGCTGGGATTCGAATCCGGAACTCATCGCCGTCGATTCCGACGCGCAGTTTGGTGCGGCGATCAACGTCAACGCCGGTGCGGTCGTCACCAACGTGAGCGGTCCGCTGGACTACACGTTCCGTCGCTACACGATCGTGCGCGATGACGTCGCGTCACCGTTTACGGGCGGCCAGGTCGCAACGGCCGTGACCCAGCCGACGGCGAGCGACATCACAATCGCCTCGTACAACCTCGAGCGCTTCTTCGACGATGTCAACGATCCGATGATCGGCGAGCCAGTGCTGACACCCGCGGCTTTGCAGACACGACTCAACAAGGCGTCGCTCGGCATCCGCGACTTCCTGCGCACGCCGGACATCCTCGGCGTGGTCGAAGTCGAGAACCTCACCGTTCTGCAATCGCTCGCGACCCGCATCAACGGCGATGCGGTCGCCGCCTTGCAGCCGAACCCCGTCTACGTCGCGTACCTGGTGGAAGGCAACGACGTCGGCGGCATCGATGTTGGCTTCCTGGTGAAGACGGGCACGGTGGGTTCCGGCGTGCCGCGGGTGCTGGTCAACACCGTGGTGCAGGAGAACGACGGCGAGCTGCTCGTCAACCCCGATGCGACCACGAGCATCCTCAACGATCGTCCGCCGCTGCGTCTCGATGCCGTGATCAACTATCCGGGCGGTGCGACATTCCCGGTCACGGTCATCGTCAATCACCTGCGTTCGCTCAACGACGTGGAGAATCCGGAACCGGGCTCCAACGGCTGGGCGACGACTGGCGCTCGCGTGCGTGCGAAGCGGCAGGCGCAGGCCGAATCGCTTGCGAATCTCGTGCAAGATCGACAGACCGCTAATCCGAATGAGCGCATCGTGGTGATCGGCGATTTCAACGCCTTCGAGTTCAACGATGGGCTCGGCGACTCGATGGGTGTCATCGACGGCACACCGTCGCCCGACGACCAGACCGCAGTCCCGGGTGATGGCATCGATCTGGTCAATCCCGATCAGACGATCCTCCTAGAGGCCGATCCGGCGCAGCGCTATTCGTTCGTGTTCGGCGGCAACGCGCAATCGCTCGATCACGTCCTGATCAACGGCGCGATGGCGGCAGCGCTCGGCGCACAACGCACCGAGCATCCGCGCATCAACGCGGACTTCAACGCACTCGAGCGCAACAGCGCGACGACGGCGACTCGCCTTTCAGATCACGATCCGCTCGTGGGCTTCTTCCGCCCGAGCGCGATGGTGGTGCCGGAGCTGATCTTCGCCAACGGCTTCGAAGAGTAGGGCGCGCCGGGGAATAGCGCCGGAAGTCGCCGCGCTCCTGCAGCACGCCCGGCGTCTGTAGGAGCGCCAACTCGCCGCAGCGCGAATGGCGCCCCGATTGCCTGCTGGCACGAGATCGTCGCAGTCGGGTGTGGTGAATTGGTCGATGCCTTCAGGCGATACGGCTGCTTTCGGGCGGCAGCGGACGTTGGGACTGCACGGGGCGGGCCAGAAGGTTCGCTGCTGGCCAGCGCGTTGCATCGAATGGAGCGCGTACACTGCCGGTCCTGACGGATGTCGAGGAAGTTCCCGTGGCCGCAACGCGCCGGTCGAAGTTGCCCAGCCGCGTAGTGTCGCGATCACGCCTCGCCCGCTGGGCCGGCGTGTTGCTGGTCGGCGGAGCGGCTGCAGACACCGTGGCCGCGGAGGCCAGCAACGCGACCGCAGGGGCCGCGGCCGATCTGTCGGTCACCGTCTCGGCTTATCCGGATCCCGTTCCTTTCGATCGGCATTTTGAAGTGTCCGTAATCGTCGCCCAGCCGAGCGCAAGCACTGCGGTCGACACGGTAGTGAACGTCGTCATGGCGAACGTCAGCGCGAGCGAATTCTCGGCGACGAGTGGCTGGTCGTGCGTTGCCACGGCTCAAGGATTCCAGTGCCGCAATCCTGCCTTCTCGTTCACGGAATCCTTCCTGCGCGCACGCGTGTCGCACACGCGTCCGATCGGCGGGTCGATCGAAATCCGTGCCGACATCTCCAGTGCCACCTTCGATCCCGATCCCGGCAACAACACCGCCGGCACCACGTTGCCTGTGAGCGGACCGTACGCCGATCTCTATCTCGAATTCGAAGGCGGCTATGGCCAGGTCCGACCGGGCGGCGAGCTCGGCTATGACCTCTTCGTTTTCAACAGCGGTCCCAGCGCGGCCACGGCGGCTCTCATCGAGATTCCGCTACCACCTGCCACGTCGTTCGTATCGTTCGAAAGGCAGTTCGGCACCAGTCCACCGTGGACCTGCACGACGCCTGCGGTCGGCGCGGGCGGCACCGTGCGGTGTCAACTCGTTCAACTGGCCCATGCCAGCGGGGCATTCTGGAGGCTGATCCTGCGTGCGAATCCGGGCACCGTGGGCACGCTCATCAACAACAGCGCGACCATCGGTTCTGCGCTCCCCGATCCGGACTTGTCGGATAATTCCGGGAGCGCGCTGTCGCTGGTGCAAAGCGGCAGCGAAAGCGCCGATGTGTCGGTGGCGATCACGGAATCCGCGAATCCGGCGGCGCCGGGCTCGACTCTCGCGCAGACGGTCACCGTCAGCAACAACGGGCCGGACACTGGCGCTTCGAGCGGCGTGTTCTTGACTCATTTCGGCGGCGAGGACACCACCGTGTCGACGCCTCCCGGCTGGCAATGCGAGTACTTGCCACCACCGCCAGAGCCGGGTCCTTACCCAATCATGCTGAGTTGCAGACGGCCGGTGTTGCCGGTCGGTGCGAGCGAGTTCCGCTTCGTCTCCCGTATCGCGCAGGACGCAACGCAGCCGGTGGCGCTGACTGCGAACGCGGGGTCGGGCACCTTCGACGTGAATCCGGCCAACAACAGCGCGACGTCTACGGTCGGAATCGGCACCGCCACTGCGGTGCCCATGCTGCGTCCCACGATGCTCGCCGCCTTGGCGCTACTGCTTGCCGCCTTTGGCGCTCGCGCAACCGCAACACGGAAATTTGGATAGCGCTTACGCGGGGCACGGGTTCGGCAAAGCTGCGTATCCGGGCGCATGTGCCCTCCAACCAGCGTGTGCCAGTTGCGGTCAGTTTCGAAGTTGACGGCATCACCACCGACCCGGACCCGCTCAACGACAGCGCCTCTGTCACGATTCCTCTCGGCGTCGGCGAAGGCGTCGCCGTACATGCGTTGCAACGACGTTACCTCCTCTTGCTTGCGCTGCTGATCGGCGCGCTTGGCGCTGGAACCGTTCTGCGGCCCAAGTGACCCAGGTCCCTGGTCGTCGCCAGCCATGCCGGAACGCTGTGACTGGGTTGTCCGGCGTCGCTGTGCGTTTACCATCGCCGCGCGCAAGATCCAGCGCGAGCAACGCGAGGGTCGATTCGGGAATGCCGGCATCCCACGCCGGGTTTGGTAGGCTTACGGGCCGGGAAGCGGAGCGGGCATGAGCGAGCGCAGCACGCAATTCGAGATTCCGTACATCGCGTGGATCGACGCGGACGGCAAGCCGCTGTCGAAGGATCTGCCGGCAATCGCGTCCGATCGCGATCGCCTGGTCGAGCTGTTCAAGACCATG
>JBGTIG010000308.1:0-6951 GCA_041745755.1 Lysobacterales bacterium | reverse complement strand
CGGAGGCCGTGGAACTGCACCGCGAATGCGGAGCGCGGGCACGCGCCGCCGGCATCCAGCGGCTGTTCGCGGTCGGGGATCTGGCGAACGAGGCCGCCGCGGCGTTCGGCTTCGGCGGGCATGCCTTCCGCGATCAGGATGCGTTGATCGAGACCGTGCGCGGGGCGCTGCATCCCGAAGCGGTCGTACTGGTGAAGGGCTCGCGCGGATCCTCGATGGAGCGCGTGGTGCTGGCGCTGACGCAGAAGCACCCCTCCGAGGGCACCGGTGCCGAGGCTGGCGAGGCAATCGACAAGGAAAGAAGCGGGAACAAGGAGCAGGTCCTTGCTGCTTGAACTCGTCGCGTGGCTGGAACCGTACTTTCCCGGACTCAACCTGTTCCAGTACCTGACGCTGCGCACGATCCTCGCCGCGCTGACCGCGCTCGTCGTCTCCTGGATGATCGGTCCTTCGATGATCCGCCGGCTCGCCCACTACAACATCGGGCAAAGCGTGCGCAACGACGGGCCGCAGAGTCATTTCTCCAAAGCCGGCACGCCGACGATGGGCGGCACGCTCATCCTGTTCGCGGTCGCCATCGCCACCCTGCTGTGGACGGACCTCGGCAATCCCCATGTCTGGATCGTGCTGTTCGTGCTCGCTGCGTTCGGTGGCATCGGCTGGGTCGACGATTACCGCAAACTCGTGCTGCGCGATTCGAAAGGGTTGCCGGCGCGCTGGAAATACCTGCTGCAATCGATCGCGGGCCTCATCGCGGGCGTCTGGATCTACTGGGTGGCCGATACACCGCAGGCGACGGAGTTCATCTTTCCGGTGGTCAAGCAATGGACGATTCCGCTGGGCGCGGGAATCATTGTCGTCGCGTACTTCTGGATCGTCGGCTTCTCCAACGCGGTGAACCTGACGGACGGACTCGACGGGCTCGCCATCATGCCCACCGTGCTGGTCGCGGCCGCGCTCGGTGCCTTCGCGTACGCGGCGGGCAACGTCGAGTTTGCGAGGTACCTGTACGTGCCCTACATCGCCGGTGCCGGCGAGCTCACCATCATCTGCGGCGCTCTCGGCGGCGCGGGGCTCGGTTTCCTCTGGTTCAACGCGTACCCCGCGATGGTGTTCATGGGCGACGTCGGTGCGCTCAGCGTTGGCGCGGTGCTCGGTGCCATCGCGGTGATCGTGCGGCAGGAACTGGTGCTGGTGCTGATGGGCGGGATTTTCGTGGTCGAGACGCTTTCGGTGATGCTGCAGGTGGCGTCGTTCAAGCTGACCGGTCGGCGCATCTTCCGCATGGCGCCACTGCACCATCACTACGAACTCAAGGGTTGGCCCGAGCCGCGCATCATCGTGCGCTTCTGGATCATCAGCGTGATGCTGGTGCTGCTGGGCCTTGCCACCTTGAAGGTGCGCTGAGGTGGCCGCGTTTTTCCCCGACGACTTCGACTTCCGGCGGCCGATGCAGGCGCTGCGACGCGATGCCCTGCCGGGTGCGTTCGACCCCTGGATTGCGGGGGTCGCGCTGTTGCTGGCCGCGTTCGGCGTGGTCATGGTCGCATCGAGTTCGATCGCCATCGCCGAGGGGATGAGCGTCGGCCCGTTCCACTTCGTCCTCCGGCACGTGGTGTTCCTGGTGCTGGGCGGCGCGCTCGCGATCGTGCTGATGGCGATGCCGCTCGAACTCTGGCAGCGTCGCGCGCGCCTGTTGCTGTTCGGCGCGTTCCTCATGCTGTTGCTGGTGTACGTGCCGGGCGTCGGCGTGCGCGTCAACGGCGCCACCCGCTGGATCAACCTCGGACTCTCCAATTTCCAGGTGGTCGAGGCGGTCAAGCTGCTGCTGATCGTCTATCTCGCAAGCTATCTGGTGCGGTTCCGCCATCAGGTGCGCACGGCGTTCATGGGCCTGCTCAAGCCCGTGGCAGTGACCCTCGCGATGGTCGCATTGCTGCTGGGCCAGCCGGACTTCGGTTCCGCCGTGCTGTTGCTTGCGATTGCCGGCGGCATGGTGCTGCTCGGCGGCGCGCGCGTGCGCCATCTGCTCGCCGTGGGCGTCCTGGCGCTGCCTCCGCTGGTGTATCTCGCGACCACCGAGTCGTACCGGCTGCGGCGATTGACGAGTTTTCTCGATCCCTGGCAGGACCCGTTCAACGACGGCTTCCAGTTGACGCAGGCGCTCATCGCCATCGGACGGGGCGCATGGACCGGGGTCGGACTCGGCGGCAGCGTGCAGAAGCTGTTCTATCTGCCGGAAGCGCACACGGATTTCATCCTCGCGGTCATCGCCGAGGAACTCGGACTCGTCGGCGTGATACTGGTGCTCCTGCTGTTCGCCGTGCTGTGCGGGCGGTTGCTGTTGCTCGGTCTTCGCGCGATCGATCGCGGTCTCGCGTTCGGCGGCTATTGCCTGTTCGGCATTTCGATCTGGATCGGCGCGCAGTCGCTGGTATCGATCGGCGTCAACCTCGGCCTGTTGCCGACCAAGGGGCTGACGCTGCCGCTGATCAGTTCCGGCGGCTCCAGTCTCATGATGACGGTGGCGGCGCTCGGGCTCGCGCTGCGCGTGACCTACGAGCTTGCGCGCCGTGAAGCCGAACTGGCGGTGAGCCTGCACGGGGTACCTGCGCAGGACATCTATCGGGGTCCTGACGTCGCGACGTCGTCCTCGGAACGCGAGTTCCCGTCAGCCGTGCCCCCTCGTACCGAAGAGCTCCTCCTGCCTTCCGTGGTCGCGGTGCGATCTGCTCCGGTCGCAGGCGGATTTTCCGTTCGCGCGTTCGGCCGCGGAGCGTCGGCATGAGCGCGCCCGTGCTGATACTCGCAGGTGGCACCGGCGGTCACGTGTTTCCGGGGCTCGCGGTCGCCGAGGCGCTGCGGATCCGCCAGGTTCCGGTGGTGTGGCTCGCGGGCATGGCGGGAATCGAGCAGACACTCGTGCCGGAACGCGGCATCGACCTGCATCGGTTGCCGTTCGGCGGCGTGCGCGGCAAGGGTCTCGCCACCTGGGTCGCAGCGCCCTGGCGCCTGCTGCGGGCAGTGTTCTCCGCGGTGCGGCTTCTCAGGCGACTCTCGCCGCGCGCGGTCATCAGTTTCGGGGGCTACGCCGCGGCTCCCGGCGGCATCGCGGCGTGGCTACTGCGCACGCCGCTGCTGGTGCACGAAGCCAATCGCGTGGCGGGCACCACCAACCGGGTGCTGGCGAAGCTCGCGAAACGGGTGCTCTGCGGATTTCCGGGAACGTTCGCGCAGGGCTCGCACGTGGAAGTGACCGGCAATCCGGTGCGGAAGGAAATTGCCGCGATTGCGCCGCCCGAGGTCCGCCTGGAAGGGCGGCTGGGCGCCCTCAGGATGCTGGTACTCGGAGGAAGCCAAGGCGCGCGTCGACTGAACGCCGATGTGCCGCGCGCGCTCGCTCGCGCCGAACCCACCCGCTGGCAGGTGCGCCACCAGTGTGGCCGGGGCAACGCGGCGCCGGTACGCGACGCCTACGGAGCAGCCGGCATCGACTCCGACGTCAGCGAATTCATCAGCGACATGGCAGACGCGTATGCGTGGGCCGATCTTGCGATTTGCCGCGCGGGTGCATCGACCATTGCGGAACTCGCGAGTGCGGGAGTGCCGTCGGTGCTGGTGCCGTTCCCGCATGCGATCGACGATCACCAGAGCGCGAACGCCCGGGTACTGGTGGACGCGGGGGCTGCGGAGCTGCTTCCGGAAGGCGAGGAGTTCGTCGAGCGGCTGGCTGACGCGCTGCGGCGACGCCTCGACCATCGCGCCGAGCTCCTGGCCGCAGCGCAGCGCGCACGCACGCTCGCGCGACCAGACGCGACGGAGCGAATCGCCGAACTCTGTGCCGGCAACCTCCGGGAGCCTGCGGCATGAGCCTGAGGCGCCTGTCCAACCATCCCGACGTGATGCGCGCCTATGGGCGCGTGCATTTCATCGGCATCGGCGGCGCCGGCATGAGCGGAATTGCGGAGGTGCTCGCGACGCTCGGCTATGCCGTCAGCGGATCCGACATCAGCGAAAGTCCCGTCACGCGACGACTGGCGTCGCTCGGTGTGGGCGTCAGGTTCGGGCATGACGCCGCGCACGTCGCCGGCGCCGATGTGGTCGTCGTGTCGAGCGCGATACGCGAGGACAACGCGGAGCTCGTGGCCGCGCGCGCCGGGCACATTCCCGTGGTGCCGCGCGCGGAGATGCTGGGCGAGCTCATGCGCTTCCGTGTCGGCATCGCCGTGGCGGGCACGCATGGCAAGACCACCACCACCAGTCTCATCGCGAGCGTGCTCGCCGAGGGCGGACTCGATCCAACCTTTGTCATCGGGGGCCAGCTGCTCGCCGCCGGCACCAGCGCACGCCTCGGCGCGGGCCGCTATCTCGTGGCCGAGGCCGACGAATCCGATGGCTCGTTCCTGCGCCTGTCGCCGCTGCTCGCCGTCATCACCAACATCGATGCCGATCACCTGGAAAACTACGACGGCGAGTTCGCGCGACTGCGCGAGGCGTTCGCCGACTTCCTGCATCGATTGCCGTTCTACGGTCTCGCCGTGCTCTGCACAGATGATGCGGAAGTCGCCGCGCTGGCGGCGCAGACGCCCCGGCAACTCATGACCTACGGCACCCGCGACGACGCCGACGTGCGGGCGTCGGCAATCAGGCCCGCGGGCGATTGCACGCACTTCGACCTGCACCTGCCGCGCGATGATGCGCCGATCGCGGTCACGCTGGCGATGCCGGGTCGCCACAACGTACTGAACGCGCTGGCCGCAGCCTCGATCGGCTGGCAGCTCGGAGTCGACGCGGACGCGATAGCCCGCGCGTTCAGCCAGTTCCAGGGTGTCGGACGCCGTTTCAACCTGCACGGCGAGATCGCGGTGCGCGGGGGTCACGCGCTGCTGGTCGACGACTACGGCCACCATCCGCGCGAGCTCGCGGCCGTGTTCGATGCGGTGCGGGACGGCTGGCCGGAACGCCGCCTGGTGGTCGGTTTCCAGCCGCATCGCTACTCGCGCACGCGTGACCTTCTCGACGAGTTCGCGGAGGTCCTGGCGGAAGTCGACGTGTTGGTGTTGTCCGACGTCTACGCCGCAGGCGAGGCGCCCATCGCCAATGCCGACAGCAAGTCGCTGGCGCGTGCCGTGCGGGCGCGCGGCAGGGTCGAGCCCGTGCTGGTCGGTGCCGCGAGCGAGATTCCCGCGGCGCTTGCGCCGCTGATGCTCGATGGCGATCTCCTGATGCTCGCCGGCGCCGGCGATATCGGTCACGTTGCGCAGGACCTGGCGACGCTGCGCGCGCTTCCGGGAACTGCGTCTTGAACATCACGGCGCAGGATTTTCCCAGGCTTTCGCGTAGTCCGGCGTCCTTTGGGCGCGTGGCGGTGCTGCTCGGCGGCACCTCGACCGAACGCGCGGTTTCGCTCGACTCCGGAAGCAATGTTCTCCGCGCGCTGCGCGCCGAGGGCGTCGACGCCTTCGCCGTGGACGGCATAGAGGCGCTTCGGCAAGTGCTCATCGATCGCGGTTGCGACCGGGTCTTCAACATCCTGCACGGTCAGCACGGGGGTGGAGAGGACGGGATCGTGCAGGGACTGCTCGAGGCATTCGGGGTTCCCTGCACCGGTTCCGGAGTACTCGGCGCCGCGCTCACGATGGACAAGATCCGCACCAAGCAGGTGTGGCTCGCCGCAGGACTGCCGACACCGCGCTACGCCGCGTTCCGTCGCGGCGGGGATCTCGCGGCGGTCGTGCAGAAACTGGGATTCCCGCTCATCGTGAAACCCGCGCACGAGGGGTCGAGCGTCGGCGTCACGCGCGTCCACGCAGCGGACGACCTCGGCGCCGCGGTGGAACTTGCTTCGCGCTACGACGGCGAGCTCCTCGTCGAGCAACTGATCGAAGGCATGGAGCTGACCGTGGGGATCCTCGGCCAGCAGGCGCTGCCGAGCATCCACATCGTGTCCGCGACCGAGTTTTACGATTACCACGCGAAGTACCTCGCCGAGGACACTCAGTACGTCTGCCCCGGGCTCGAAGGCGATGCCGAGTCGGAACTGCGTGCACTGGCATTCCGCGCTTTCCAGGTCAGCGGCGCCAGCGGCTGGGCGCGCGTCGACCTGATGCGGGACGGTCACGGCCGCAACTTCCTGCTCGAAGTCAACACCGCGCCCGGCATGACCTCGCATTCGCTGGTGCCGAAGGCGGCCAAGGCGGCAGGCATCGACTTCGACGAACTTTGCCTGCGCATCCTTGCGACCAGTCAGCCGGAGCTCCACTCGTGAGCGGCGCGGCATCCTTCGTGCTTCGAAGCAGCGCGTGGCTGCTGGCGCTCGCGCTGGTTGCGCTGCCGGTGATCGGGGTGATGCAGGGCTGGTTCGCCACGGGGCGGTGGCCACTGCGCCAGCTCGTCGTCGATGGCTCGTTCGAACACGTGGACGCCGCGGCCGTGCGTGCCGCAGTACGCCAGCATGTCGCGCCGGGCTTCTTCGCGGTGCGTCTGGATGATGTGCGTGCGGCGATCGAACAGCTGCCCTGGGTCGATACGGTGGATGTGCGCAAGCGCTGGCCCGATGTGCTGGAGGTGCGACTGCGCGAGCGCAAGGCCGCCGCCGTGTGGCAGGACTCCGAGCTGGTGGATGCCGAACTCGTGGATGCCGAGGGCGAGTTGTTTTCGGTCCCCCTTGCAAGCGTGCCGACCGGCCTTCCGCGGTTTGCCGGACCGCGCACCCGGGTCGGCGAAGTGCTCGCGTTCCAACGCGACATGGCGGCTCGCCTCGATCGGCATTCGATGCGACTGGCAGCCGTGCAGATGAGCCGTCGCGGCGGCTGGCTGCTGCGGCTCGACGATGGCACCGAGCTGGTGCTCGATGACGAACACGCGCGCCCGCGACTGGATCGGTTCCTTGCCGTGAGGGCCGTGCTGCGGGGAGATGCGGTCGGCGACGCCCCCGCGCGCGTTCGCCGC
>JBGTIG010000307.1:0-21474 GCA_041745755.1 Lysobacterales bacterium | reverse complement strand
CGGCGCCGCCATCGCCGAGCGTCTTTCCGGCGACGGCGCGGCGGTGATCGGAACCGCCACGACCCCGGACGGCGCCGCCGCGATCGGCGCCAGGCTCGCAGCGCAGGGTGGTGCAGGCCGTGTACTCGAAGTGGTTGACGGTGACGCCGTGGAAACGCTCGTGACAGCGATCGCCGCGGAATTCGGCGCCGTCTCGATCCTGGTGAACAACGCGGGTATCGCGCGCGATCAGCTGTTGCTGCGCATGCGCGACGAGGATTGGCAGGCGATCATCGATGTGAACCTCGGCTCGGTCTATCGAATGAGCAAGGCCGTGTTGCGGGGGATGCTCAAGGCCCGGCAGGGGCGCATCATCAGCATCGCCTCGGTCATCGGGCTAATGGGCAACGCCGGCCAGTCCAACTACGCGGCGTCGAAGGCCGGCATCATCGGATTCTCGAAATCCCTCGCCCGGGAAGTCGGCTCGCGCGGGGTCACGGTCAATGTGGTGGCGCCGGGTTTCATCGCCACCGACATGACGGCCGATTTGCCGGACGCGCAACGCGAAGCCCTGCTGGCCGGCGTGCCGCTGGCACGGCTGGGGCAGCCCGCGGATATCGCGCACGCGGTGTCGTTTCTTGCGGGACCGGGCGGCGCCTACATCACCGGCGAGACCCTGAACGTCAACGGCGGTATGCTGATGCACTGAAATTGCCGCTTCCGCGGTGGACGGCGACTCGCCGTTGCGTACAATCGGCGCGGTTGGTTCCCGAGACAATGAGAGGCTAGTCCACAAATGAGCACCATCGAAGAACGCGTCAAGAAGATCGTGGTCGAGCAACTGGGCGTGAAGGAGGACGAAGTCAGCCCGAACGCTTCGTTCGTCGACGATCTCGGCGCAGACTCGCTCGACACCGTCGAGCTGGTGATGGCGCTTGAGGAAGAGTTTGAGTGCGAGATCCCGGATGAGGAAGCCGAGAAGATCACAACCGTGCAGGGTGCGGTCGATTACATCAAGGCGCATGTCAGCGCCTGAATGAGGGTGCGCAGGTTCGCCCACGAACTGCGCCCGTTGCGCAGTTCGCGTCCAGGGCGCGAAAGCCCTTCCGGAAGCGGGACCCTCGGGCCCGGATGCGCGGATGCCGGCCTGCGCCGCTGTCACTTTCCTGCGCGCAATCGCGCCCGGCAACTCCTGAAGCTTGCAGGATCACCACATGAATGACGGCAGGCGGCGAGTGGTCGTGACCGGCATGGGCATCGTCTCGCCGGTCGGCAACGACCTCGAATCTGCGTGGGATTCGATCGTGAATGGCCGTTCCGGGCTCGGCCCCATCACGAGTTTCGATGCGTCGGCGTTCGCGACGCGGATCGCGGGCGAGGTGCGGGATTTCGACGCGACGCGCTACATCGCGGCGAAGGACGTGAAGAAGATGGATCCCTTCATCCACTACGGCGTGGCGGCTTCGCTGATGGCGATGGAGGACGCCCACCTGGAAGTGAGCGAGGCAAACGCCGAGCGGATTGGCGTGATCATCGGTTCGGGCATCGGTGGCATCGCCGGTATCGAGAAGACCACCGTCGCCTGGCACGAGGGGGGAGTGCGCAAGATTTCTCCCTTTTACGTGCCGTCGACCATCATCAACATGGTGTCCGGTCAGCTCTGCATCCTCAAGGGCATCAAGGGCCCGAACTTCTCCGCGGTCTCGGCGTGCGCGACTGCAAACCACAGCATCGGCATGGCCATGCGGCTGATCCAGTACGGAGACGCCGACACCATGATCGCCGGCGGAGCGGAGCTCGGGTCGACGCCGACCGCGGTGGGCGGCTTCTGCGCAATGCGCGCAATGTCGACTCGCAACGACGATCCGGTCGCCTCGAGTCGTCCCTGGGATCGCGATCGCGACGGATTCGTGCTCGGCGACGGCGCGGGCATCCTGGTGCTCGAGGAGAGGGAGGCAGCGAAGGCGCGCGGCGCGCGCATCTACTGCGAGCTGGTCGGATTCGGTGCCAGTTCCGACGCGTTCCACATGACCGCGCCAAGCGAGAATGGCGAAGGCCCGGCCCGATGCATGGTCGCCGCGATGAAGGACGCGGGCGTGGCGCCGGAGCAGATCGACTATCTCAACGCGCACGGCACCTCCACGCCGCTCGGCGATCTCGCTGAAACGCTCGCCATGAAACGGGCGCTGGGCGATCACGCGTATCGCACGATGGTTTCCTCGACCAAGTCGATGACCGGGCACCTCCTCGGCGCGGCCGGGGGCGTGGAGGCGATCTTCTCGGTGCTGGCGCTGCATCGTGGCGTGATTCCGCCGACGATCAACCTCGACAATCCGGGCGAGGGCTGCGATCTCGACTACGTGCCCCATACCGCGCGCGAGAAGAACATCGATGTCGCGATGTCGAACGGTTTCGGCTTCGGCGGCACCAACGCCACCCTGGTGTTTCGACGCAGCCGTCACTGAGCCTGTTGCGCGTCGCTGCACGCGGCCAGCCAGAGCGAATTGTTCCCCAGGCTCCTCCCCGCGCACGACAATGAGAGCCACGGCGGTGCCGGGAGGCTGAAGGGGTGAGGTTGTTGTCCTGGCCGCACATGGCGGGGGGGCGGGCCGACATCAGCAGGGTGAACCCGCTTCCGCGCACGCAGGCTTTCGGACCACCCGCGACCGGCCCCGGCCGAAACCGGGCCCCGGATTCGTCGCAGACGCCTACCCGTGACCGTCTGGAACGATTTGTGCGTAGAGTGCGGGGCAGGGCGGGTAAACATGGGCAAGGCAGGATCGACCTTGAACGGGCTGGCGTGGACTGTCGCAGCGGGGATGCTGGGCCTCGCAGGCTGTGCGGCTCCGGCTCCGGTCGAGCCGTTTCGCCACGCGTTCGACTTCTCCCGCGGGACCTTCGCGCCGACACGGGTGACGATCAATCGGAATCTGCCGTTGCCTGCGCATTACCTTGATCGGTTGGACGCGGTAGTGGAAGCGCTGGATCGTAGCGGAGTCTTCGCCGGCTTCGGCCCGGACACCCCGTCGAATACCGTGCTCGATCTAACACTCGAACGTCTCAGCGATGACTCCTTCAATTCGGTATCCGCAAGCGCAGGATCGGTGCATCGGCACGGTGGACTCGGCGTCGGAGCGGCGGTGCCGGTCACCGGGGGGCGTCATACCCATCGCCTCACTGCGGTGGTCTACAGACAGGGCATATCGAGGGCTGCCTATCGGTACGTCGGCGACTTCGAGACTTCGTGGGGCTTGATGCGACCCGACACCCTCGCGATCGGCGGTCCGGAGCACACGCTGATCGCGAACCTGGTGAACCGACTGGTTCGCGATCTGGATCGCGACGATGCGATTCCGCGCGCCGGCGGGGTCGAAACGCTTCAATAGCAGGGGCAGGTTGGCTAATCTGCCGTCAACGGTCGGGAACCCCATGAAGCCAGCGAGCAAGGATTTCAAGATAGGCGCGGTTGCGCTCCAGGTTGGAATGTTCGTTTCCAAGCTCGACCGTACCTGGGTTGGCAGCGGCTTTCCGTTCGAAGGTGCGCTGATGAAGTCCGCCAAGGAAGTCGAGCGGCTGCAGCGTCTGTGCTCGTTCGTGTACGTGGATCCGCGTCGCGGATCGGCTCCTGACCTTCGCCACGTCGTGTTCGAGGGAGATTCGGCAGTACGCCGCGCGCGCGAGGCGGAAGAGTATCAGGGGCTTCGCCGCAAGAACTGGGGCCAGACTTCCGAGTTCGTCGCGGAGCTGGAGCCCGCTCAAACCGCGCACATCAAGCTGGCGTCCGGGATCGGCGAGGTCATGAACGACCTCCAGAAGGGCGGCAAGCTCGAGGTGAAGAAACTCACCGCAGGCGTCGACACGATGATCGAGTCGATCACCCGCAACCCGGCGGCATTTCCCTGGCTCATGGAACTGCGGCGCTCCGGCGAATACAGCTACCAGCATGCGCTCAGCTGTTCGGTCTGGGCGGCGACCTTCGGCCGCCACCTCGGCCTCGACATGGAGGACCTGCGCGATCTGGCGATGGGCGGCCTGCTCTTCGACGTTGGAAAGGTGCGCCTGCCGCCGACACTGCTGTCCAAGCCGTCAGCGCCGAGTCTCGAAGAGTTCGACCTGTTGCACACGCACGTCGCCGAGAGCGTCCGCATCGTGGCCGACACTCCGGGCATTCGACCGAACGTCCTCAAGATGGTCGCTCACCACCACGAGCGTCACGACGGCAGCGGCTACCCCGACGGGTTGCGCGGAACGGCGATCCCCATCTATGCCCGCATGATCGGCATCATCGACAGTTACGATGCGATGACGAGCATCCGTCCGTATGCAGCCAGCCGCTCTCCGCACGAGGCGGTGATGGAGCTGTACCAGTGCCGCGACCAGTTGTTCCAGGCTGAACTGGTGGAACAGTTCATCGCCACCAGCGGCATCTATCCGACCGGCTCCCTGGTCGAACTCACGGACGGCACCGTCGGCGTCGTCATGTCCGTGATCAATCCCAAGCGCCTCCGGCCGTGCGTCATGTTGCTGCTGGATCAGAACAAGATGCCGCTGGCGGACTTCCGCTCGATCGACCTCAGCGAGGAGCACGTGGACGGGCAGGATCGCCCGCTGACCATTCGCGCGGGCCTGCCGCGCGGCGCTTTCGGCATCAACGCGAGCTATCTGTTCCTTGACTGACCCATGACGGCCGTCGAGGACGATCTCACCGGGCTGCGCAATCGCCGCAGCTTTCTTTCGCATCTGCGCCGCTGCGTCGAGCAGTCGATCGACAAGCACAGCACCATGGCGCTGGTCGTTGTCGATATCGACGGATTCGCCCAGATCAATGGTGCGTACGGGTACGAGGTAGGCGACGAGGTACTGGTGTATCTCGGCAACCAGTTGCTGAGCCTGGCACGTGCGACGGACTATGTGGCGCGCATCGGCGACAACCGGTTTGCGATCATCCTGCGCGAAGTCATGAACAAGGGACACGCGGAGCTTGGCGTCCAGAAGCTGTTCCGCATGCTGGACCTGCCGTTCCAGTCGACGGACGTGCGCCTCAAGATCGGGGTGACGGTAGGCGCGGCACTCTGCCCCCAGCACGCGAGTCATCCCGATTTTCTTCTGCGCCGCGCCGAGGCGGCGATTCGACGCGCCCGCGACACAGGTGCGCGCCAGGCATTCGCGCCCGACTCGGCGCTCGACCTCGATATTTCCGAATTGTGGGACCTCGAGATGCAGTTGGCAGGTGCCATCGAGCGCGGCGAGATGACGATGCATTACCAGCCCCAGATCCGGCTCTCGGATTTGCGACTTGCGGGCGCCGAGGCGCTGATGCGGTGGAACAGCCAGTCGCATGGCGTCGTGTCGCCGAGCGTTTTCATACCGCTGGCCGAGCGCACCGGCCAGATCAAGAAATTGACCACCTGGGCACTCAACACCGCGATGCGGCAGGCCGGCCAGTGGCCAACGGAGGAACGGCTGAGCGTATCGGTCAACCTGCCGGGCATGCTGGCCACGCAGCCCGACCTTCCCGAAGTGGTGGCAGGCGCGCTCAATCTCTGGAAGTCCGATCGCGTGCAGCTGGTGCTCGAGATCACCGAAAGCTCGCTCATGGATACCGAGCATGCATTCGCCATCATTGCGCGCATCCGCGAGTCGGGCGTGCAGATATCGATCGACGATTTCGGCACCGGTTACTCGTGCCTGGCCTACTTCAAGAACCTGCCCGCCGACGAGCTCAAGGTGGATCGCTCGTTCGTCAAGGCACTGCTGAACGACCCGGCCAGCGCCGACGTCGTCCAGCTGATCGTCGATCTCGCCCATCGCTTCGGACTCAAGGTGGCGGCCGAGGGCGTGGAGGACGAAGCCACGCTGCACGAGCTCAAGCGGATCGGCTGCGACGCCGCGCAGGGCTTCCTGTTCGCGAGACCCATGCCTGCGGCGGATTTTATCGACTGGCTGGCAGCGCCCCGCGTCGGACTCGACGACTGACGCCGTTCGCCTTGCGCGCCGTACCGCCAGCGCGGCGCGTCATCCGCACGATCACACGGGTTGAACGCTGGCTGCGCCATCGTTGTCGTACTAGCGCAGGGCGTGTCGCCGAATTTTCCGGAGTTTCCCCATGAAGCTGATCGCAGGCCTTGTTGCATTGTCCCTTGGCATCGCTGACGTCAACGCGCAAACGGCGACCCCGGGTTCGTGCAGCGCGCAAAGCGGTCCCCGCACCGTGCCATTGGTCGAGCTCTACACGTCGGAGGGTTGCAGCAGCTGCCCCCCGGCCGACCGCTGGCTATCGCAACGGTTCGCAAGTGAGGACGCGAACTTCCTGGCCTTTCACGTCGACTACTGGGATGACATCGGCTGGCCTGATCGGTTCGCGTCACCGCGCTTCAGCGCGCGCCAGCGGATGCGCGTCAGTGCCGCGGGCGAACGCACGGTTTACACGCCCCAGGTAATGGTCGGGGACGCGGTTCGAACCAGCTGGAGCCGCAGCGGCGAGTGGGACCGGATATTGCAGCAGTCGCGGGTGCCGGCAGGTGCCGCGATTTCGCTCAGGCTCGATCGCACGGCAGCAGGCTGGCAGGCTGCGGTCGGGGCAGCTCCGGTCGCAGGGGCCGCCAGCGCAGACGGCGCACAGCTCTGGCTCGCCCAGTACGTCGACGGCGAGACGACGCAGGTGCGCGCAGGCGAGAATCGCGGTGAAACGCTTGCGCACGATCGTGTGGTGCGCGAGCTGTTCGGGCCCTGGAACCTCGACTCGAAAGCTCAATCGCGACAGCAGCCCCTGGAGATCGAAGGCGGCGACTGGGGTTTGACCGCATTCGTGCAGACGGACAGCGGCGAGATCCTGCAGTCGGTCAATCTTCACGCGAGCGATTGCGTCGCGGGTGCCGCCGCCGGCTGAGGGACGATCGCCGATCCGGATTCGCCGCGGCCCGGGAGCGGCCCCGTGGTTGTTCGCCAGGCGGCGATGACGGGTTCGACCCCCGCGCCCGGGTTTGCGGGGATCCGCGATCCTCGCGTTCTCCGCGCTGCGTCTCGTAACATGCGCATCCACGGTCGGGTACGGAACGCCGAATGTCGACACCCTCCATGATCGCGCTGCCGCGGTCGCCAGCGATCGACGATGACGAGCGACTGCGGCGCGCCCGGGGCTGCGCTGACGAATTCTCGACCCGGAGGACGGTTCGCGATTTCGCTCCCACACCGGTTCCGCACGAGATCATTGCCGAGTGCCTGCGCGCCGCGGGCACCGCCCCGAGTGGCGCGAATCAGCAGCCATGGCGTTTTGTCGCGATATCGGACCCCGACGTCAAGCACCGCATCCGGGAAGCCGCCGAAGCCGAGGAGCGCGAGTTCTACGGCCATCGCGCGCCGGAGGAATGGCTCGAAGCGCTCGCCGCGCTCGGCACTGATGCCGACAAGCCCTTTCTTGACGTCGCGCCCTGGCTGATCGCCGTGTTCTACGAGCGCTATGCGCTAGATGCCGAAGGCGTCAGGCACAAGCGCTACTACCCCCACGAGTCCGTGGGCATTGCCACCGGGCTGTTGATCGCCGCACTTCATCGGGCGGGCCTCGCCATCCTCACGCATACGCCGAGTCCGATGGGATTCCTCAGCGCGATCTTGGCACGACCCCGCAACGAGATGCCTTATCTATTGCTGGTCGTGGGTCACCCGGCCGACGGTTGCCGGGTACCCGATATCCGGCGCCTCCCGCTCGACGCGTACGCCAGCTTTCGGTGATCTCGGAGGTGCTTGTCGGTCGCACCTCCAGCCCGGAACGGCTATCTTCGCAAACTTCGCGCGCATCCAGGCCATGACATTGCAAAGCACCGACCGGAGTTACACGCGCACCGCGGTCTCCCTGCACTGGGTGCTGGCAGTGCTTATCCTCCTGCAGCTCCTCCTCGGCTGGCTGTTTCACGAGGTGCTGGAGGGCGACGCACGGCTGCTGGCGTTCGAAGCGCACAAGACACTCGGAGTCACGATCCTCCTGCTAAGCCTGGTTCGCCTCGCCTGGCGGCTGCTGCACCGTCCGCCGCCGTTTCCCGCGAGCATGGCCGCGTGGGAAAAGCTCGCTGCGCACCTCAATCACTGGGCGTTCTATGTGGTCATGGTGGCGTTGCCGGTGACCGGCTATGCAGCCGTGTCCACCGGGCGTCGCGCGATCGAGGCCGGTTATCTGACGATCCTCGGCGGAGTGCAGTTGCCGCTGCTGCCCCTGCCCAAAGACACACACCATTTCTTCGAGGAGTCCCACGAGTTTCTGGTGATTGCGACGTTCGTCCTGCTCGCGTTGCACGTGGGCGCGGTGCTAAAGCATCATTTCATCGATCGGGACGAGATCCCTGGCCGCATGCTGCCGTTCCTGAGACGTCGTGTTGCGCGGAAGTAGGCCCCGACGCCGACCTCAGCGTCAGGAGGCCGGCACGCGGTTCGACCGACCGCCGGTTCAGAACTCGCCGCGCACGCCGACGTAGAAATTGCGCTCGGGCGCGGGGTCGATGCCGTCGTTGCGGATGCGACTGTAGTAGTTCTTGTCGAACAGGTTGTTGACGCCACCGAGCAAAGCGTAGCGGGAGCGGCCGACGCGCCATTCGGCCGTGAGATCCCAGACCTGATAGGAGGGCAGGAACCGGCTCGTGGTGTTGGCATCGTCCGCAAAGCTGTCGTCGACAAAGGTACTGAGCAGCGCGACCTTTCGTCCTTCGCCGCGGGCGTAGACGAGGCCCGCGCGGACGACATAGTCCGGCGCGTACTGTGGCGCATTGCCGACGCGAGCGGGATTGGAGTCACGCGTGATTTCTGCGTCCAGCAGGGTGAAGTTGAGCAACCCGTTGAGTTGCTGGCCGCGGTCTTCCCCCCCCAGGCGCAGGAAGTCATATTGAACGGCCGCTTCGATCCCTAGATATTCGATCTCGCCGATATTGCGGATCGGGTCGGCGGTTGTTCCGGCGCCGCCGACTTTGTCGTCGAACCTCGCGTAGAACGCACTGGCGTCGAACACGAGTCCGATCGGCGACTCGTGTCGCACGCCAAGATCGGTTTGCCACGAGGAGCCTTCCTCCAGGTCGCCGGACACCACCGTAGTCGTGCTGTTGGGCACCGACTCGGTGAAGATCACCGGGCGGTAACTCTCGGACGCGTTCAAGTAGAACCGCGTGCGCGCCGTCCAGTCGTAGTGCAGGCCAAGCCCGAACAATACGACAGTGTTGTCTTCCTTGCTGGACCGCGGCTGCGCCACCGGATCGACGAACTCGGTCCTGACTTCCTGATCGTAGTTTTCGATCCGCACGCCTGGCGTGACGCCGAAGCGCCCGAAGCGGAACAGATTCTCGACGAATATCGGCGCATAGTCGATGTCGCGCTGCGATGCGACGCGTCGCGCACCCGTAATGGCATCGGCGCTCGCGCCCCGCGAATCGACTCGCGGCGAGTCGGTGGTGAAGTACTGCATGCCTCCCGCCAGCACATGCTGGTCAGCGCCTCCCCATTCGTGGAGAAAGCGGCCCTCGAAGCCCAAGGTATCGAATTGCTGCGTCTCGATGTCATTGGTCGCGGCAGTCGGCCCCGTCGGTCGCGAACCAAATCCGCCACCGCGCTGACGGCGACTGTGGCGCGTGTAGTCGACGGCCCACGCCCGCACGCTGAACTGGCCCGCATCCAGATCCTGCTCGAAGGTCAGCGTGGCAGCGTCGCGGTCCAGTTCGAAGCGGTCGAACAGGCGCGAACTCGCGTCCCGATCGAGATCAAAGTTCACGTCGTTCGGTCCGCTGCCGAGCGTCAACCCGCCGGGCTCGCCATGTTTTTCGCGATAGCTCTCGATCGTCGCGAACCAGCGCGAAGGCCCCTCGGCGTCGAGCGCCAGTTTGACGTGGAACGCATCGAGATCGACATCGCTGTTATGACTGCGGAACCCGTCCGTTTCGCGGTGGTTGTAGTAGGCGTAGTAGCCGAGCCGATTGCGAGTGCCATCGACATAGAAGAACGTATTCAACGCGTTGTCGTCACCCAACGTTGAGGTCAAGCCGCCGCCGAACACGCGGTCGGTGCGCGGCTGGTGGGTTACGAAGTTGAGGGCGCCGCCAGGTTGCGGCCCGTACATGAGCGACGCGCCGCCACGAATGAACTCGATACGATCGATTGTCGCGAGCGGCGGCACGTAGTAGGCCTCCGGGTAGCCAAACTGATCGGCATGAATGGGGATCCCATCCTTCAGCACCTGCGTGAACTGCGTGCGGTGCGGCTCGAGACCGCGATAGCCAATGCTGAGCAGAGGCGTGCTTTCTTCGCTCAGCACCAAGCCGGGGGTCTGGATCAGCGCCTGCCGGTAATTGCTGGCATGGATCTGCGGCAGCGCATCGAGATCAATCACGGTGTTCTTCTTGCCGGCGTTGATCGTCTCGCCCTGGACGTCGGGCATGAACGGCGCCTGCACCACGCGATCCGACTCCGCCTCGCTTTCGACCACGATACCGGGCAGTTCCGTTACCCGATAAGCCGCGAGGGCCATGCCCGGGTCGCTCGCCTGCCGAACCCTGGACTCGCTGTCAGTTCCGGCGACGGCTTCCGCAGCCGCGAGCGCGAGTGCCATAGCGAGAACGAGCTGGATACGAGCAAGGGCGACCATGACAGTCCCTGATGGTTGATTATTTGCGCAGATGCTAACACGAACGATTCGCATTTAGAAAACCTCGGCGAGGCCTAGGTCTCATCAAGTCCGGTGCGAATCCACCCGGCGCAGGCCTGGCGAGCCTTCGGCAGCCGGGCATGGCCCGCCAGGGTTCCAACATCGAAGGACGAACACGCCGCCGATCGCACGGTTCGTTGCGGACAGGGGCGCCGCGATACAGAATCGCCACATCTTGATCATCCTGACCCGCGCGTTCTATCGCCGTGACCCGCGCGTGGTGGCTCCGGCGCTGCTGGGAAAAGTGCTGGCGTCGGCGGATGGGCGCAGCGGTCGCATCGTCGAGACGGAGGCCTATTGCGGCGGGCTCGACGCCGCCTCTCACGCGCGTCGTGGGCGTACGCGGCGCAATGCTTCCATGTTCGGACCGCCCGGATTGCTGTACGTGTACTTCACCTATGGCATGCACTGGTGCTGCAATCCGGTGTGTGGCGAAGAAGGCGAGGGCGCCGCGGTATTGCTGCGTGCCCTGGCTCCGCTGACGGGGCTTGAGGCCATGCGACGGGCACGTCCCGGCTGTCGACAGGATCGGGACCTTTGCCGCGGACCCGCCCGTCTGTGCAAGGCCATGGGAATCACCGGGGCCGAGGACGGCATCGATCTGGTCAGGGGAACCGGCGGCTTCAGCATCCACGACGACGGAACGCCGCTTGCGGGCCAGCCGGTTGCCGCGCCCCGCGTGGGCATCCGTCACGCGGTGCACGAACCCTGGCGGTGGTACGTGCCAGACGATCCGCACGTCTCGCGCGGATAGGCGCATTCCTGCAACCTGCGTGTCACGCCACCGACATATCGTCGAGGGCATGCAGATACTCATGCTTTCGGACGTGTACTTCCCGCGGGTGAACGGCGTTTCATCCTCGATACGCACCACGGCGAAGGCGCTGGTGCGCCTGGGCCACGAGGTCACGCTCGTGGCTCCCGATTACCCGGATCGCGAAGCGCAGGCCGCGCATGACCGGGAAGGGTTCGAGGTGATTCGACTGGACGCGCGCACGATCTTCTTCGATCCCGAAGACCGGCTGATCAAGGGCTCTGCCTGGCGCGCCGTCGTGCCCACGCTTGGCGCGAGGACCTGGGATGCGATCCACATCCACACCCCTTTCCGGGCGCACGCGCTCGGTGTCGCATTGCGCAAGCTCACGGGGCGGCCGCTGATCGAGACGTACCACACCTATTTCGAGGAGTACGTGGCGCACTACCTGCCGTGGGCGCCCGCGTCGCTGTTGCGAGCCCTGGCGCGCGGCATATCGCGCAAGCTATGTCATGACGTCGATCACCTGATCGTGCCGAGCGCCGAGATGGTGGAAGTCCTTCACGCGTATGGAGTCAGCACTCCAGCCACCGTGCTGCCGACAGGAGTGGATCTCGCCGAGTTCTCGGGTGGCGACGGCGCCGCGTTCCGCGCGCGCCATCAGATCGATCCGGGGCGCCTGACGCTGGTCACGGTGAGCCGTCTGGCGGTCGAGAAAAACATCGAGTTCCTGCTGAAGGTCGTGCAGGCACTTGTGGCGGAATTTCCGACGCTGCTCTTCATCGTCGCCGGCGAGGGACCGGATGCGCCGAGGCTGAAGCGACTGACGGCCTCGATGGGTCTTGAAGGCAACGTGCGATTTTTCGGCAACCTCGACCGGGGCAGCACGCTGCTCGATTGCTATCGCGCCGGCGATGTCTTCGTCTTCGCGTCGCCGACCGAGACGCAGGGACTCGTACTCATCGAGGCAATGGCGCTCAACGTTCCGATTGTCTCGACCGCGGTCATGGGCACCGCGACGGTGCTCGCCAATGCGCGCAGCGCGCGCGTGGCGAAGCCCGAGGTCGGGGATTTCTCCGGGCAGGTCGCGGCGTTGCTGCGGTCTCCTGCCGAGCGCCTGCGGCTCGCCATGGCCGGAACCGAGGACGCGCGCGCGTGGAGCGTGAGTGCGCTGGCCGGCCGCGCGGAACTCCTGTATGCCTCGCTTGCGGGGCCAACTCCCGCGCCGACCGTCAAGCCCGCCAACACCCGTATCGCCAGTCCCACTCGCTGAGGCCGCGATGCAGCGAAAGCGGTGATTGTCACCCCGCATCTCCCATGGCTCGCGACCCAACGCGGCTCGTGATCGATGCAGTGCGCCGCGTGATCGACGACAACCACTATGCCGGATAAGTGGCACGGGGCAGTGCGGCATGCTCGGCGGGTATTCGCTCCGTCGTGTTTTTCCGACGGGCAGACACACGCGACTGACGCGACCGTGGTCGTGCACTGGAAAATTCCCCGCGCCACCAATTGTGTCCAGACCTTGCCGCTCCGTGCACATTCACCGCCCTAGGATCGCGCTCGGGAACAAGGCCAACGGTGTGCGCAGAGCCGGACGACAACACTGGATCCGTCTCCGAAACACATGGAACGCATCGGGGGATGCAGGAGCGGTCGCTTTCGGGCGCCCGAAAGTCGATCACACCCTTGCCCCTTCGGAGGCGGGGAATCGCGCCATCGCCCCGAGGAGAGAGCCATGTCACCGTTTGGATTCCGTCGCGGGCTACTGCCCCGCGTGGCACTTGCCGCATCGATCGCCGCCCTTGGCGCGTGCAGCAGCGACAACGACAACAACTTCGATCCGCCGCCGCCCGCTCCCACGCCGGCGCCCACCGCGACCAACGGTCCCGCCGTGCAGGGGCCCGCCTTCACCCATCGCGTCGGCAACGCGGCCAACGGCCGCACCGTCTTCCGGTTCGAAACCTTCAACAACGAATTCTTCTGGACGGATGCGCTCCGTCTTCCGCAAGGCGTCCTGGCGGCCAACTTCACGCCGATCAACGCCCTGCAGGCGGGCCTCAGCGTCGATATCGAGGCGTTGCCGCCTGCGACGCAGCAGGCGCTGGCAATCGAGCTTGCGACCAACCTCTCGCCCGCAAATGCGCCGATGCTCAACAGCGTGGCCACGACGGTTGCGCTCATCAACGCGAATGCGGTGATCGGTATTGCCGCCAAGGACACCAACGGCAATGGCACCATCGACATTGGAGCCGGCGACAAGGCGGGCGCGACGTGTGCCCTTTGCCACACCATCACCGATGGATCGGCCTTCTCGATGCCGAACGGTGGCAGCATCGGCAGGCGACTCGACGGCCGCGCCGCGCACAATCTCAACTTCGGTGCGCTGGTGGCGCTTGGGACCAATTCGCGCGCGTACTATCCGGTCCTCCAGCTCGCGTTGACTGCCAATGGCGGAGCGACGCTCGGACGCGCGCCGACGGGACTGACCGAGAACTCGACCGAAGCTGAAGTCGATGCCTATCTGTCGAATCCGCAGTTCTATCCGATCGGCATGTTCGACGACACGATCGACGGCAATGGCGACCCGATGCACAACTCGGCGCTGTTCCGCACTGATCTTGCCGCGCCGTGGGGCACCGAAGGCGCAATCGCGATCCTCGACAACTTCGGCAATCTGGTCTACACGGCGCTGCTCGATCCTACCTTCGCGACGACGCCAGGTGGCCGGGCCTTCCTGACCACGCTCGGCGGCACGGCGGCAGGCAACGAGATCGTGGACGACTACATCCAGGTGCTGAACGCGACCGGCGTGACGGGTTATCCGTACGTCACCATCAGCACCACCGGAACGCCGGGATCCGAGACGCACCCGCTCGGCGGGCGCGTCGATGACACCAAGCTGATCGACATGAATGCGTATCTCAACAGCTTGCCGGCTCCCGCAGGCGTGACCACGCCGGCTCTGGCTCCGGCGGTTGCGCGAGGCCGCGAGTTGTTCCGGACGGTGGGTTGCACCGGCTGCCATAACGTCGACCAGAGCGTGCGCGTGCCGTCGTTCGTGGTGGCGATGCGCACCATCTTCCCCGGCGACAATCCGGTCACGCTGCTGGCGTCACGGACACCCCCGCTCAATCCGATCCTCAACACGGTCGCCAGCATCTTCGACGACAAGATGGCGGTGGTGAACGCGAGCATTCGCGGTGATATCCGCGGCACCGTCATGCCGCTGCTGCTGGATCTTCCGCGCAAGCCCAACTTCCTGCACGACAACAGCGTAGCAACGCTGGAGGCGCTGCTGAATCCGAGCCGCGGAAACACCGCGCCGCATCCGTTCTACTTGAACGACACCGCACAGCGCGCCGATACCATCGCGTTCCTCAACAGCTTGAGCACCACGCCGTAAGCCGGCGCGAAAGGGCAGGGCAACCGAGGGCGCCGCATTGCGGCGCCCTCGGCATTTTCGGCCCACTCAAAGTCGAAATCGAGGCGGATGACCGGACTGCCGCCGAAGGCGACGGCCGAAGCTGCCCGGCCGGGCCTGGATTTCGCTTCGGACCATGCCAAACGTCACTTGTCCCGCGGGTCGCCCACGCAGGAGCATTCGACCTCGGCGTCCAGTTGCCCGGCGCCTGACCGCGATGCAGGCTTTCACGCATCCCCCTCGCCCTCAAGGGCAACGCTTCGCTCCGGGAGAAACAAAGTGCCTCTGCACAGACGCGACTTCATGATCTTCACCTCCATCGGACTCGGTGGTCTGGCCGTTCCCGGTGCATTCGCCCAGTCGGTTGCTCCGGCAGTGCTTTCCACCAAGCTCGATGTGGCGATGAAGAAATCCCTCGCAGATACCGCGCTCGGGGCGGCCAACGATGCCGGGGCGAGTTACTGCGACGTTCGCATCGGACGCTACCTCCAGCAGTTCGTGATCACCCGCGAGGACAAGGTCCAGAACGTTGTGAACACCGAATCTACCGGCGTCGGCGTGCGCGTGCTGGTGGCCGGCACCTGGGGTTTTGCGGCCACCTCCGATCTCAGCGAGAAGGGCGTGGCCGCCGCCGCGCGACAGGCGGCCGCGATCGCGAGAGCCAATTCGAAGTCGCAGACGGAGCCGGTGCAGCTGGCGAAGACTCCGGGAGTGGGCGAGGTGTCGTGGGCCACGCCCATCCGCAAGAATTCGATGGAAGTCCCGATCAAGGAAAAAGTGGAACTGCTGCTCGATGTCAATGCCGCCGCGATGAAGGCGGGTGCCGATTACGTCAACACGCTGATGTTCCTCGTCAACGAGCAGAAGTATTTCGCGTCGACGGATGGTTCCTACATCGATCAGGACGTGCACCGGATCTGGGTGCCAACGACGGCGACGGCAATCGACAAGAAGAGTGGCAAGTTCCGCACGCGCGATGGCATCTCGGCGCCCGCGGGCATGGGCTACGAATATCTGGAAGGCGCCTCCGGCGACAAGGTGAAGCTGCCGGGCGGCGTGATCGGCTACGGCAAGTCCTATGACCTGCGCGAGGACGCCGTCGCGGCGGCCAGGCAAGCGCGCGAGAAGCTCACCGCGCCCTCCGTCAAGCCCGGCAAGTACGACCTGGTGCTGGATCCCTCGCACCTCTGGCTCACCATCCACGAATCGGTCGGGCATCCGCTCGAACTCGATCGCGTACTCGGATACGAAGCGAACTACGCCGGTACCAGTTTTGCCACGCTCGACAAGCGCAAGGACAAGTTCCAGTACGGCAGCGACAAGGTCACGCTGTTTGCCGACAAGACGCAACCGGGGAGCCTTGGCCATGTCGGGTACGACGACGAGGGCGTGAAGACCCGGCGTTGGGATCTGGTCAAGGATGGCACCCTGGTCAACTACCAGGCGATCCGCGACCAGGCCCACATCATCGGCGAGGACGCCTCGCACGGTTGCTGCTACGCGGATTCGTGGTCCAACGTGCAGTTCCAGCGCATGGCGAACGTGTCCCTGGCGCCCGGGAAGGAGCCCCTTGCCGTCGACGCCATGATCAAGGATGTGGAAAACGGCATTTACATCGTCGGAGATGGGTCTTTCTCGATCGACCAGCAGCGTTACAACGCGCAGTTCGGCGGCCAGCTCTTCTATGAGATCAAGGACGGCGCGATCACGCACATGATCGAGGACGTGGCGTACCAGATCCGCACCCCCGAGTTCTGGAACTCCTGCGTTGCGATCTGCGATGCCAGCGACTATCGGCTCAACGGCTCGTTCTTCGACGGCAAGGGCCAGCCGAGCCAGGTATCGGCTGTGTCGCACGGTTCGAGCACGGCGCGCTTCAACGGCGTCAACGTCATCAACACCGCCCGCAGCCTGGGCTGAGCGCACGTCTGGAGATCTGAACAATGAGCATGTACAGCGAAGAGCAGGCGCGCACCATCCTCGAGAAGGTGGTGGCGCTTTCCAAGGCGGATGAATGCACGGCGACGCTGGAGGGTGCCGTTGACGGCAACGTCCGCTTCGCCCTCAACAACGTTTCCACCAGCGGCATCGTCGACAACGTGACGCTCGTCGTCCAGGTCGCCTATGGCAAGCGCGTGGGCGTCGCCACCATCAACCAGTTCGACGATGCGTCCCTCGCGCGCGTGGTCCTGCGCGCCGAGGAGCTCGCGCGCCTGGCGCCGGAGAATCCGGAGTTCATGCCGGCGATTCCGAAGCAGGAGTACGCGAGTACCCGGACCTTCGACGACAGTATCGCCGCCCTCACCCCGGAGTACCGGGCCGAAGTCGCGCGCGCATCGATCGAGCCCTGCAAGGCGGAGGATCTCGTCGCAGCGGGCTTCCTGACCGATGGCGCGGGCTTCACGGCCATCGCCAACAGCAACGGAAACTTTGGCTACCAGAAGGTCACCACGTTCGACTACACCTGCACGGTCCGCACCGAGGACGGCAGCGGTTCCGGCTGGGTCGCGCGCAACGTCGATGCCGTCGAAAAGTTCGACACGGAGGAAGTGATCAAGATCGGCATTGCCAAGGCGAAGGGATCGAAGGGAGCCAAGGCGCTCGAACCCGGCAAGTACACGGTGATCCTCGAACCCGCGGCAGCGGCTAACCTCATCTCCTTCATGATGTTCGGGTTCGACGCCCGCCAGGCCGATGAGGGTCGCAGCTTCATGACCAAAAAGGGCGGCGGCAACAAGATCGGCGACAAGGTGTTCGACCGCCGCGTCAACATGTTTTCCGATCCCGCGCATCCCGGTCTCGCCGTGGTGCCCTGGGACCAGGAAGGGTTGCCGCGCGAGCGTATCGATGTGGTCAAGGACGGAGTGGTGAACTACCTGCAGTATTCGCGTTACTGGGCGAAGCAGAAAGACAAGCGGGCCATGGGCCAGCCGCGCAACCTCATCATGACCGGGGGCGACAAGTCGACTGCGGATCTGGTCAAGTCGACCGAAAGAGGGGTACTGGTTACGCGCACCTGGTACATCCGGCTGGTGGATCCGCAGACGATGCTGCTGACCGGCTTGACGCGTGACGGCACGTTTTACGTCGAGGATGGCGAGATCAGGTACCCGATCAAGAATTTCCGCTTCAATGAGTCTCCGGTGATCATGCTCAACAATGTCGAGGAGCTGGGCAAGCCGATCAGGCTCGCCGGCGATGAATCCAATCTCTCGATGATGATTCCCCCGATGAAGCTGCGGGACTTCACCTTCACCTCGTTGTCGGATGCCGTCTGACCCGCGTGCGACTGGGGTGATACCGCGGCGGCAGGCGCTGCACTGGCTGGCAACCGCGGCGGGGTCAGCGATGGCCCCCGGTCTCGTTGCTGCTATGTCGGGCAATGCAGCGACGACAACGACCCCCGCCGCGGCTGGAGCGGCGGAGTTCGATTTCCAGTTCACCCGGCTCATGTACGAATCGGGTGACTGGGATGTCGATCAGCGAGCGCCATCCAACATCATCACGGCGTTGATCGACTACACGACACTGCGCGTCGACCCGGAAGAGAGGGTCGTGGCACTTGCGGATGCGGATGCGCTGGACGCGCCCTTCTGTTATCTGGCGGGCCACAAGCTGGTTGAATTCAACCCCGCCGAGCGTCGCAACTTCGAACGCTACGTGCGCCGTGGGGGCTTCGTCTTCGCCGACGACTGCAATCACGACATTGACGGGTTGTTCGCGCGCTCCTTCGAAGCGCAGATGACGGCAATCTTCGGCGCCGACTCCATGCCGCGGCTGCCCGCGGATCACCGGCTGTACCGCAGCTTCTTCGCATTCGAGGGCCCGCCTCCCACCACGCTCGAGTTGAATGGCTGGGGCGACGACCTGATCCACGATTACCTGCGCGGGATCGAGATCGACGGCCGCCTCGGAGTCCTCTACAGCAACAAGGATTATGGCTGCGAGTGGGACTACGACTGGCGCAACAAGCGGTTTCTCGCCGAGGACAACACCCGCTTCGCGGTGAACATCGTCGTGTACGCGCTCACGGCATGAACGCGCCGGGGTCGGATCGGCGCTGCGATCGGGCAACGGCAGGGGAAAACCCATGAGGACCGCGATGGATGACACGGTGACCGAAGCGGTGGTGGCGGCGAAACTGGCCAGACTCGATGACCTTCGGCGCGCGATCGGTCTCGCCATCGTGGGCCAGCAGGAAGTGGTGGAGCAACTGCTCGTCGCGCTGCTGGCGGGCGGACATTGCCTGCTCGAGGGCGTGCCGGGCCTCGGCAAGACGCTCCTGGTGCGGACGCTCGGACGTGCGCTTGCGCTCGATTTCCGGCGGGTACAGTTCACCCCCGACCTCATGCCCAGCGACATCCTCGGCACCGAGATCCTCGAGGAAGATCACGGCACCGGCCGGCGCGAGTTCAAATTCCAGCGCGGACCGGTGTTCACGCATTTGCTGCTCGCGGACGAGCTCAACCGCACGCCTCCGAAGACGCAGGCGGCACTGCTCGAGGCCATGCAGGAGCAAACCGTCAGCTACGCGGGCATCACGCACGCGCTGCCGCAACCGTTCTTCGTGCTGGCGACGCAGAATCCGATCGAACAGTCCGGTACTTACCCGCTGCCGGAAGCGCAGCTCGACCGGTTTCTGCTGAACGTGCGCGTCGGCTACCCCGATGCCTCGGAAGAGCGCGAAATCCTCCGGCAGACCACCGGCACGCGGGTGGTCGAAATTCCCGAGGTGATGGGCGCCGAGGAAGTGATCGAGTTGCAGACGCTGACGCGCCAGGTGCACTTGAGCGATGAGCTGCTGGGCTGGATCGCCGCGTTGGTGCGGGCAACACGACCGCACTCGTCGAACGATCCGGCGCTCGTCCAATGGGTGAAGTGGGGTGCGGGCCCACGTGCCGGGCAAGCCTGGGTGCTGGCGGCAAAGGCGCGGGCACTGCTGCATGGGCGCCTGGCGGCGACGCGAGAGGACGTGCGCGCGCTCGCGCATCCCGTCCTGCGGCATCGCCTGCTATTGAGTTTTGCCGCCGAAGCCGAGCAGAAGACCGCAGACGACGTCGTCGCCCTGTTGCTGCAGCAGGTGCCCGCGCCGCGCTGAAGTCGCCTGCGGATCGTCATGACCGATGCCAGACTTTCGATTCCTGCGGACGTCCGCGCCAGACTGCGTGGACTGCGGCTGCGTTCGCGCGGGCTCGCGCCCACGCAAGGGGTGGGTCAGCACGCGAGCCGTGCACGCGGCGCCGGCCTCGAGTTCGCGCAGTACCGATCCTACGAGCAGGGCGACGAGCCCCGCCGCATCGACTGGAAGCTGTTCGCGCGCTCGGATCGCTATTTCGTCCGCGAGTCCGAACGCGACAGTCCGTTGCGCGTGTGGCTGCTCATCGATACGTCGGCGTCGATGGGTCAGTCCGACGCGACGCGCCGCGACTGGACGCGACTGGACGCCGCACGCATGCTGGCGCTTTGCATCATCGAGCTCGCACTGCAGCAGGGAGATGCCTTCGGGGTAGCGCGCATCGGCGGCGGACGCGTCGATGCCACCACCCTCGCGGGCGGTGCACGGCACCGACACCACTGCGCAGCCACGCTCGCCCAGCTCGAAGCAAAGGGTCGCTGGCCGACGGACGAATCGTTCGCCCCGCTCTGGGAACGTTTCCGCGCCGGCGATCTGGTGGTGATGCTGGGCGATCACTTCGACGAATCCTGCGTTGGCCTGCTGGAACGTCTCGCGATAGCCCGGCGCGAAGTGCTGAGCATCGTCCTGCTGACACGCGAGGAGCGCGAGTTCCCTTTCGACGGCAGTCATCGATTTCGCGACGTGGAGTCGGGTAGCGAGATCGTGACGGATGCGGCGTCCGTCCGGGACGAGTTCCTGAAGTCCTTTCCGCGCGCACGCGCGGCGCAACGGGCGCGGCTCTCCGCCGTCGGCGTGCGCCGCGTGGAGTACTTTCTCGATCAACCCCTGCACGCACCGCTGCAGGTCCTGTTCGACCCAGCGCGCGCGCAGTGACCGCATGAGCATTGGACTGCTGCTGCCCTGGGCGCTGCTCGCGCTGCTTGCGCTGATCGTGCCGCTGCTGCTGCACCTGGCGCGGCGTTCCGAACATCACGCGATCGACTTTGCCGCATTGCGCTGGCTCGACGCGCGCGCCCGTCCCCGGCAGCGGCTTCGGTTGATCGAAAAGGCCTTGCTGGCAATGCGGATGCTGCTGGTTGCCGCGCTCGCCCTGCTGCTCGCGCAACCGTTTCTCGCCCGACAGCCGGGCGGGCAACGGTGGATCGTGGTCGCGCCCGGGGCCGGCAAGACCGCCGTGGCGGATCGCGACGCCTCCGATGGGTCACAGCGGCGATGGCTCGCGCCAGGCTTCCCGGACCTCACCACGCCGGCACCGCCCATCGGGACTGCTACTTCGAGCCTCCTGCGGGAGCTCGATGCGGTACTGCCCACCAGTGCCTTGATCGAGGTGCGCGTCCCGCGCGAAGTCGGAGGTCTCGATGGTTCGGCCATCGCGCTCGGCCGGAGCGTTGCATGGAACGTGGTCGCGGGTCGCTCTCCCCGTACCGTGGTGGCGGACAACCCGCCGCCCGCAATCGCCGTGCGGCATGACGTGATTCGAGCGCCCGCGGTCCGCTATCTGC
>JBGTIG010000306.1:0-1680 GCA_041745755.1 Lysobacterales bacterium | reverse complement strand
GACTCGCTGCCATCGGCCGCTACCAGCAGTCGCGCCGGCAGCGTGACCGGCGTAGTGACGCCGGCACGCTCGATGGAAAGGTGCAGGCAATCTTCTTCGGAGCGCCAGCCGCCGAGTCGCGCGGGTTGCACACGCCTTAGTGCCGTGCACTGGCCAAGCCGCGACTCCAGCGCCTCACCAAGCCGCGGGGCCGGTACCGTACTGCCGAATGCCTGCAAGCGATGGTCGCCGGCGGCAAGTCGGAGCGCACCAAAATCGCCGCGCCGGGACACATGCACCGACCGGATCCCGACCGCGTGCGCCGCCACGTGGGGCCAGATCCCGATTCGATCGAGCGTCTCCACGCTTCGTCTGGCCAGCGCGAGGTTGCGTCGATCTAGCGGGGCTGCTCCACCGTCTGCGTCGGGTGTCGCGGACGAGGCCCTGGCCTGCGCCTCGATCAGGACGACGTCGAGCCCATGGCCATCCAGAGCGCAGGCGAGCGCGCTTCCGACCAGCCCGCCGCCAACGATCGCCACGTCGCAACCGCGCAAGAGTTCCATCGAGGAATGATACGGGCAGCGGGCGGCGCCCATCCGCTAAACTCGGGCATTCGCTCGAGTGCTCCGGAATCGACATGCCCATTTCCCTGCCGCACGTGCCCGCCGTGGGTGCGGCGCCGACCCCCTTTTCTCCCCGCGCCCGCGCGCTGCTGCTGT
This sequence comes from Lysobacterales bacterium, assembly GCA_041745755.1. GTDB lineage: Bacteria > Pseudomonadota > Gammaproteobacteria > Xanthomonadales > Ahniellaceae > JBBQNY01. The sequence goes on along the minus strand of JBGTIG010000306.1, from coordinate 982 downwards.
TTCTCCTGATCGTGGCCGCCGCGATCTCGAGACTGTTGCCGCATCCGCCCAATTTCTCGCCGATCGAGGCGATCGCCCTCTTCGGCGGTGCCTACTTCATGAAGCGCCACTGGGCCGTGATCGCGCCACTCGCCGCCATGTTCGTGTCCGACCTCGTGCTGGGTCTCGTGCACGGCGGGATCTACTTCGAGCATTTCATCAATGCGCATTTCCTCGCGGTCTACGCTTGCATCGCGTTGTCGGCGGTACTCGGCTTCGGCCTGCGCGGGCGTGTCCGCTCGATGCGCGTACTGGGGTACTCCCTGGCGGGCTCGCTGCTGTTTTTCCTCCTGACCAATCTTGCCGTGTGGCTCACGGCGACGGATGTCGTCGCGCATCCTGCCTGCACGATCGGTCTCGCCACCTGCTACGTCGCGGCGCTGCCATTCCTCAAGTGGACGCTACTTGGAACCCTGTTCTATTCGGCGCTGCTGTTCGGCGGGTACGAGCTGCTGCAACGACGGGTGCCGGCGCTGCGTGCGCCGTCGCTCGCGATCTCCTGACATCGACCAGGGAACGCGAGCGTGGGTAGCCGACTTTCGAAGATCTACACGCGTACCGGCGACGACGGCACCACCGGCCTTGGTGACGGCACTCGCGTGGCCAAGGAACATCCTCGCGTCGAAGCCTATGGCACCGTCGATGAGCTCAACAGCGCGATCGGAGTAGTGCTGGCAACCGGCCTGCCCGACCGCGTACGCGAATGCCTGGTCGAGGTACAGCACGAGTTGTTCGATCTCGGCGGTGAGCTCTGCATACCGGGCGCCAGCGCCATCGACGAGGACGACATCACGCGGCTGGAAGCGCGCCTGGACAGTTTCAACGAGGCGCTGCCGCCGCTCAAGGAGTTCATCCTTCCAGGCGGCAGTCCGGCAGCCGCGGCCTGTCACGTCGCGCGCACCGTGGCGCGCCGCGCGGAGCGCGAGACGCTGCGTCTGGCGAA
>JBGTIG010000305.1:0-1959 GCA_041745755.1 Lysobacterales bacterium | reverse complement strand
GGCGGCGGCTGCGGGCGCGCCGCGGACCGCGATGCCGCTGCCACCCGGACCATCGGAAAGCGCTGCGATCGACGCCAGCCGGCGGGTCAGTACGTCCTCACTGCGTTGCGGCGACGTCGATCGGGCGCGGCCGATACCAGTCGATCCCACGTGTCAGATACATGAGCGCCGCGACCGTCGCCAGCAATCCGAGCGAACCGATCAGCAAGGCATAGCGCTCGCTCACCACCAGCCCGTACAGCAACGCGTACAGGCCCAGCACACCCGCGCCCAACATCAGGCCATCGCGCCGGGTCGCGAGCGCCGCGGCCGCATAGCCCCCGACGATGAGCGCGACGCTGAGCGCGGCGAGGACATAGGCGGCATCGAAGCCGATCTGTTCCGACAGCGCCAGCAACACGAGATAGAAGCAACTCAGCGCCAGTCCGACCAGCAGGTACTGCACCGGATGCACGCGCAGGCGTCGCAGTACCTCGAACAGGAACAGGGCCACGAAGGTCAACGCGATGAACAGCAATCCGTATTTTCCGGTACGCACGTTGCGCGCGTAATCGTCGACCGGCTGCAGCAGCGCGACACCGAACGCCGATGCGTCGACCGCAGCGGCCACCTCGGCCCCATCGAACCAGCTCTGCGGGTACGTGCGATTGAGATCCAGCGCCTGCCAGTTGGCGACGAATCCCTGTGCCGTGACGGTGTGCGCATTCGGCAGGCGCCCCCCATCGAAGCTTGGATGCGGCCACGGCGCCGCCAGCGACGCGCTCGTGTGGCGGGCGAGCGGAACGACGTGCAGCTGTCGCGTGCCGGCCAGGCGAAGCGCAATGGCGAAGCGCAGGCTCTGCGCCGGCTGCCCGGCAAGCTCGAGCGGTACCGCGATGCTGGCGATGCCGGCAACCGTGTCGGGTGTGGGTTTCGCGACTCGCGCGCGTCCCCCCACGATCAGGCGCTCGACGCCGCGCACGCCGGAGACATCCGAGACGGGTATCCGAAGCTCGGCGCGGGGCCAGAGCCATTCGATGTGATCGCCGTGCTCGAGCGCGGCGAAGTCCGCGGGGGCGAATTCGCCGGAAAGCTCGAGATCGGCCAGATAAACCGGCGTGGCGAAGATGCCGTAGCGCCGCTCCGACAGTGTGAGCCTGCCCTCGATCGCGAGCCGGTCGGCCAGTACCAGCGCCGTTCCGGTCTCGCGGCGCACCTCGGGCTTGCCCTTGCGAACAACGGTCACGGTTCGCACGTAGGGAATCGCCAGCACCGGGCCCCCCACGCGTTGCAGGCCGCCCCAGCGCGAGGCAATCGTCGCCACCGCCTGTTCGCGCGAGAGCGCGCGTTCGGCCACGACGCGTTGCACCTGGCTGAGCGGAATCAACAGCAACAGCGCCAGCAACGCGATGCCGAGTACCTTGAACGTGGGTCCCTGCAATGCGGCAATGCTCATGATCGCTTCCTCGTCTCGCGCGGTGTCGCGTCATGAGACCCGAGCGAGCGGCGCCTGCGGCGCGCATGCGCTGTCTGCTACATGGCAGTGCGAAGGCGGCGCGCCGGCGCAGCCGCCGGATCCGATCGTTCAGTGCCGCGCATCCGCGAAGAAGGATGCGACGTCGGCGAGATCGTGGCTGCGCGGCATGGACGGCAAGGCGTCGAGGAAAATACGCCCATAGCGAGCCTCGGTCAGGCGGGGATCGCAGAGCATGAGCACGCCGCGGTCATCGACGGCGCGAATGAGCCGGCCGACACCCTGGCGGAGCGCGAGCACCGCACTCGGCAGCTGATGCTCGAAAAAGGGGTTGCCGCCGTCCTCGCGGATGGCGGCCAGGCGCGCCTCGAGTATGGGATCGTCGGGTGCCGCGAATGGCAGCTTGTCGATCGCGACCAGCGACAGCGCATCGCCGCGCACGTCGACGCCTTCCCAGAAACTCGCGGCGCCGAGCAGCACCGCGTTGCCTGCCGCGCGGAACCGGT
>JBGTIG010000304.1:0-3152 GCA_041745755.1 Lysobacterales bacterium | reverse complement strand
CCGATGCCCGCATACGCAGCCAGCAGTCCGAGCGCGTTGCGAAGCGCAACCGGAAGGCCGAGCGTGCCAACATCGATGAAGTGATACGGATACGTGCCCGTCCACTGCGCCCGCACCAATACGTACACGATGTAGGCGAGGACGTAGCCACACCACGCAAGCGGGTGCCACCACGGCAGGCGCGCCCGCGGCTCGTAGAAGCACCATACGCTCGCAGTCGCGATCGGCACGACGTAGTGCAGGGCGTAATCGGCCACCAGTTGCGGTCCCTGGGGCGACCACACGTTGCGCAGCAGCAGATGATATGCAACCCCTACCAGGATGATCGCAGCCGTTGCGCAACCCATGATGCTGGTGCGTCGGGGCATTTCGCTGCCGGTCACCAGCACGCCGCGCACCGAGAGCGTCGCCATCACCGCCACGAAAATATTCGTCAGCACCGTGAAGTAACCGAAGAAGGACACCAGCGCGCCGCGAATGCCGCCGGCGGTGCGAAGACCCAATTCGACGGAAACGAGCAACTGCAGCGCGACTCCGGACCACGCGAGGATGGCAAGCAAGCGCAGCAGTTCCCGCGCGAACGCGCGTGACGACGACTCGTTGCGGCGCGGTGCGAGCATTCGGTCCAGCATCGGCGCTGCGATGAACTCTGCGGCATTGACCGCGCGTGCGATCTCGGGTTGATCGCCCCACATGTCGTATTCCCGCGTCGCCATCAGGCCCATCGAGAAAGGCCCCCCGGGCACAGCTGGCCTTTCATCCCGCGCGAGCGCCAGGCACCAGCGCAACTGCCGTTCGATACTGACCGCCACCTCGTCGCCCTGCGCCGCCAGCGGCTCGATCAGCATGAGCGCGGCGCGCGCTTTCTCGGCCAGCTCAGCATGCATGCGCGCGATTTCCAGACAGGCCGACGCTCGATGCCCTCCAGCATACCGATGCACCCCCCGAATCGAGTGGAGCACTCGTCCAGTTGGGCGCAGTTTCGGCGGACGGGTTGCGGTGGAAGACGTTGCTATCGCCGCCCGTGGTCGCGGCCGTGATGTTGTCGACCGCGTTGGTGGTGAAGTCGAGGTCGAGCCCGCCCGTGTGCGTCGAGAGGATGCGGTCGATGGCGTAGTCCTGGTCAAAGGTGCGCGTCAGCGTGCGGCCATTGCACCGCGTGATCGTCGCCGCCGGGCCGAACGGCAGGAACGCGACGGCGGATTAATTACCTCCGTCCCCTTTTCCGAACGCGAACGAAAGGGGTTAATTACCTCCGTCCCCTTTTCCGGTCCCCTTTTCCGCCAGTGATATTGCGCTCGTCCTTGGCGGTCTTGCGGTTGCCGGCGGCGTCGTACGTGTAGATCGCGGTGCCGGTGTCGGGCCTGATCAGCTTGGTGAGGTTGCCGAGGCCGTCGTACTGGTACTCGGTGGTCAGGCCCTTGGGATCGATGACCTTGCGCAGGTTGTCGATCGCGTCGTACTCGTAGCGCGTCTCGGCCTCGATGCCGCCGACGTCCTGCAGCGTCTTCGCCAGCCGCCCGAGCGGGTCGTGATCCTGGTCGGTCACCGTGCCGAGGGCGTCGGTGGTGGTGTCGGGATTAGGAGCAAAATGTCTCTCTGCCCTTCTTGCCGGCACGCCATCGCGCTCATCGACGGCTGAGGTTCGCGGGTTAATTACCTACGTCCCCTTTTCCCCCTTTTCCCGCCCTTCCTTGTTCAAAACTTGTCTGGCAACACCATCGCCTCGATAACCAACATGAGTGCTAACAAGAGGACTCCGCATGAGAGAGTCACTCGTAGCGTTCGCGAAAAACGGCGCCAGCCGATCACCATGGTAACAAGTCCACTCGCAAGCAGCACTGCAAGCGCAAAAAAGTAGTCGCCGTTTGCGACAGGACCTCTGAAATTTCCCAACTCAAGAGTGGCCGTCACATCCTTCAGAATGAAGTTCGTGGGTCTCGTAACGAGGAGAATCGACAGCATCGCCAAGTAGAACGATGCGAACACCGTGCCGAAGCCAAGCGCCAGCGAAGCAAGCCTCCGTTGCTCACTGTTCGCGACTAACAACAGTCCGGCAAAGGGGGCACCGATGACAAGTCCTCGAACCGCATAGTTGGGCACCAGTCTGACGAGTGCTACTTCTTGGATGCGGTCAGGGACGATCGCAATTACCAAGCCGGCACCAACAAGCGCCGCAGCTATGAAGCTGAGTCCAAGAAGCACTGCGATTGGCACTAACTTCATTCGCAAACCCCGAGTACTCGACAAGCATGTGTCGTCCCACGGTCACGGGCAGTCTCAAGGATTTTTTCCCAGTCGTAGAACTTGCTTGCATTCGCACAACGGTCAGCCGTCGATGGACAGGGCTTCCGAGGATTGCGCATCTGCCCCATCATCGAGATGAGGCCGGCGTTGGCGGCCGGTCCGGACACTGGCGTCCCGTTAGCGTATGGAGCGCCGTATGCCCGTTCGAATGCCGTCCGCAATTGGCTATCGTACGAAACGCACTCGCACCGCGCGCTGTCGAGTCGCGAGTTTAGTAACGGCAGATCGGACGCACCAGTGGGAGCAGGAGACATTCGACCGGCTGCGCCGATCGCTCCGCCAATGATCGGCACAACGATCCGCCTCCCTATTTGCGGACCGAAGGCGCTGGCGATTTCAAACGCACAGTTATCCTGGAAGTTGAACTTGTACTGCCAATAGCATGGGCCAGATACGCATATTTGCTCGGCGGTGACATCGAACAAGCCCAACGGGTCAACTCGGCGAATAGGACTCTGTGCTCCGTAGGAGAACGTCGCAGTCCCACCTGCCAGTCCAATCGGATCGCTCTCGACGTACCGCCCCGTCCCGGCCTCATAGTCCCGGAAGTAGTTGTAGTTGAGTCCCGTATCCGCATCGGCGATCTGTCCCGGAAACCGCAGCGGCACGTTGAACTGCACCGAATTCCCATCCGGATCCGTCAGCGCCGCGGTCTCTCCAAACGCATCATCCAGCAGGTTCCACTTCCAGATCGCGGTGTTGCTCGCCGGATCGATTGCAGCTCGCGGTGTGCCGAGATGGTCGGACTCGAGATACGCGACCGTGCCCGTGGTGCCGGTGATCACCGCGATCGGCAGATCGTCGAGCCACACGTATTCGCGAATTCTTGCTGCGGTCTCGTTGTA
>JBGTIG010000303.1:0-3183 GCA_041745755.1 Lysobacterales bacterium | reverse complement strand
GTCAGGCTCAGGGCTCACGACGTACGGGGTGGTGGGGTTCGACCCTTCGTCAGGCTCAGGGCTCACCACGAACGGAGTGGTGGGGTTCACCCGCGCACCGCGGACGCGGCCGCGTGGTCCGACAGGCTGATCGAGAACCTGGCCTGCCACCTCACCGGATGCGCTCGACGCCGATCGGCAGACTCGCCACGCGCAGCATCTCGGGCGAATCGAAGGCCACGGGATCGCTCAGGAAATCGAGCATCATCTGCGTGGCCTCGTCGCCCCAGAACACGCGGCCGTTGGCGACGAAGGAAGGCACGCCGAACACACCGGCCGCGAGCGCCTTGTCCCCGCCGCTGCGCAACGCGGACTTGACCAGATCGCTGCGCATGAGTTCGAGGGGCGACTTCAGATTGTGTCGTTCCGCGAAGGCCACGACTTCCTCGTCGGAATCGAGCGTGCTGCCGTCCCGCCAGATGTGGCGGAAGATCGCCTGCACGAAATCCACACCCCCGCCGCCGACGATCGCCAGCCGCAGCGCCGGTATCGGATTAAAGGGATGCCGCGGCGGAAAGTGCAGGGGAATGCGGTCGCGCTGTGCGCGCCACACCACGGATTCGTAAGTGACGCGCCGCTTCGCGCCGATTTCGGCGGGCCCCATCTGCCGGTAGTGCGAGAGGAGCGCGCCGAACAGCAGCGGCACGGGCCGGAAGGCGATCGCCGGATGGTCGCGCCGCATGCGTTCCAGCTGCACGTAGGCGAACGGAGAGATGAAGTCGTAGTACCAGTCGAGTTTCATGTGCGACGCGCCCCCCAAGGCGATTCCGGCGGGTGGCCCCCAGCCGATGAATTCCGCTCCACATCTTCGCGCGATAGTGCCCGCAAACGCACGCGGAGGTCGAACCAGGCTGCCTGGCCCGTGACAGGATCGGCGTTGGCCAGCGGCGTGCGCGGCAGCACGTCGGCGATCAGGCCGTTGAGCATGAAGCCGCGCCGGACCTCCGGTGCGTCGCGATCGAGTCCCCAGGAGCCGGCGCGCTTGCCGACCGCATTCCAGGTCCACACGGTATTCGGCTCGACGTTGTCGGCGAGAGCGACCGGCACCTGCACGCTGCCCCAGTGCGATTCGAGCATCGCCTCGTCGCCATCCTCGATACCGAGAGCGGCGGCGGTGTGCGGATGCACGTACAGCGCATTGCGGGTGGCGATCTGGCGCAGCCAGGCATTCTGCGCGCCCCAGGAGTGGTACATGAACATGGGACGCTGGGTGATGGCGCTCAAGGGAAACGGCACCTTCTCCCCGCTTGCGGGGAGAGGGCATGCAGTGCCGGATGAGGGGCTGGTCGGGGCTTCGCTGCCCCTCATCCGCCCTCCGGGCACCTTCTCCCCGTCAGCACGGGGAGAAGGAAAATCAGCCCCGGCAAGCTCCGCGCCTTCGAAGGGTTCGTACCAGAATGGCAGGGGATCGAAATGCTTCGATACCCGTTCGCGCAGCGCATCGGGCGGTTGCAGCTCACCGTGTCCCTGCGCGGCCAGCCGGAACTTCTGCAGGGGCTCCGAGTACAGCTGGAGCGTGATCGCACCGGAGTCCGGCGGCAGGAAACCCATCGACGCCGCCCAGTCGAGATAGTCGCGGTTCGCCATCTTGTAGTAGCGGGCGCTCTCGGGCACTTCGGCCTGCCAGAAGCAGTCGTGCTCCACGTAGCGCGCGAGCTGATCGGGATTGACCGCGCCCCGGCCGTGCGCATGCCCGTCCGCGCCACGCCAGCCGGCGAGCAGGCCGATGCCGGGTGCGCGTTCGTGGCGCACCATGTAGTCGGCGAAGTCGGCGTACGCGGACGAGCCATCCGCATGCACCATCCCCGGAAGCCCGAGGCGGGCGCCGAGATCGAGCAGCACGGACTGGAACGCGCGCACGTCGCGATCGGGCGCGAACACCGGCTGGCGGATCGCATCGCTGGCGCTGTCGGCATCGGAGATCGGGCGGTCGAGCAGCGAGATGGCATCGAAGCGTTCGAGATACGTGGTGTCCGGCAGCACCAGATCCGCGAAGGCGACCATCTCGGAATCGAAGGCGTCGCAGCAGATGATGCGCGGAATGCGGTACTCGCCGGTGCGCTCGTCGCGCGCCGTCAGCCATGCCTGCGTGTCGTGCGTCGCCATCGACGAGTTCCAGCTCATGTTGGCCATGAACAGGAACAGGGTATCGATCGCATACGGATCGCGCGCGCAGGCGTTGCGGATGACGGTATGCAGCATGCCGTGCGCGGCGAAGGGATACGCCCACGAGAACGCATGATCGATGCGGCGCGGCGTGCCGTCCCCGGTCACCAAGAGGTCGGCCGGAGCGTGCACGAAGCCGAGCGGCATGGCATCGAGGTGACCCTGCGCGTCGCGCGTCCTGCCCGGCCGGTTCGGCGGCGGGATCGGCTTCGGGTAGGGCGGCTGGAAGCGGAACGAACCCGGCGTGTCGACCGCGCCCAGCATCAGCTGCAGCAGATGCAGCGCGCGGCAGGTCTGGAAGCCGTTGCTGTGGGCGCTGATGCCGCGCATGCCATGCATCGCGACCGGTCGGCCGGGCATCTCGGCGTGCCGGCGTCCGTGCACGTCGGTCCACGCGATGGGTAGCGAGATCGACTGCTCGAACGCGACATCGGCCAGCTCGTTCGCCAGTCGCCTGATCGTGTTCGCGGAAACCCCGCACCGAGTCGCCACCGCGTCCGGTGAACAGTCGGTGTCGAGGTAACGACCCGCGACGAGGTGGAACACGGGAACCGCGGCGCGGCCATCGGGCAGCAGGTACTCGCCGACGATCGCGGGCCGGATGTCGGGGGCATCGGCGGGCGCGAATGCCTGTGCGCCCGAATCGTCACGCAGCGCGCATAGCGGGTGGCCATCGGTGCCGCGCGCGAACAGTCCGTCCGCGGCCGTGCCGGGTGCGTGGATCACCAGCCAGTGCGCGTTGGTGTAGCGCACCAGGTATTCGAGATCGATGCGGTCGGTGCGCAGCAGTTCGTGCACGAGCGCGAGCGCGAGCAGGCCATCGGTGCCGGGACGGATCGGCACCCATTCGTCCGCGATCGCGCCGTAGCCCGTACGCACCGGATTGACCGCGACGATCTTGACGCCCCGCTCCTTGAGCCGTCCCAGACCGAGCTTGATGGGATTGGAATCGTGATCCTCGGCCACGCCCCAGAGCAT
>JBGTIG010000302.1:0-4793 GCA_041745755.1 Lysobacterales bacterium | reverse complement strand
ACGCAATCGCCAGCAAGCCCGGCGCAAGGGATTTGAGCATCTGGATTTCCTCGAAAATGGGTGGGCGATGCGGCTGCGGTCGCAAGTGACCCTGCAGCCGACCGATGGTTCGCCGAATACGGGAGTTTCGCAGATGAGCGGACTTGGCGCACCTCCGGGGGGCCGAGGGCATGCTGGACTCCGGTCTGCCGAGCGATGCTCGGCAGATTGCGGGCGGCATGCGGATGCGGGGCGGCAGCCGCTTGCGGGGCGGCAGCCGTATCCGGGGGGGATCCGCTTGCGGGCGCCATTCGCATGCGGACCGCCTTCCGTAGCTGCGGAGCTTGCTCCGCAGAGCCGAGTTAGTCGTGATCTGGTCTGCCGAGCGGAGCGCGGCAGCTAGGGGGGACCGCCGAGGTGGCGAACGGGTGGGACGTTCGGCGACGCGCGCGATCTTCGCTGCGCTCGATCGCGGGGTGACCTTGCCGAGGCGACTAGGCTCTGCGCATCCTGCGCTCGCCAAGTCGCATCCGGCCCAAAACATCCTGTTTTGTGCGTTCGCCGACGCGCGCGCCAGTGGCGCGCGAGCTGCGTCGGCTCACCCCCTCGGGTGGTGGTCGCGGTGCAGGGCTTTCAGCCCCTCGCGCGCGATGAGGGTGTAGATCTGGGTGGTGGAAAGCGACGCGTGACCGAGCAGCATCTGCAGTGCCCGGAGATCAGCGCCGTGATTGAGCAGATGCGTGGCGAAGGAGTGGCGGAGCACGTGCGGCGACAGTTGCGATCGCTCGATTCCGACGCGCTGGCCGTACTGCTTCAACTGGCGCCAGAAAACCTGTCGGGTAATCGCATTCCCACGGGCGGCGGGAAACAGCCACGCCCCCTGTCGGTTGCGGGCAAGGCGCGGCCGCGCGTCGGTCAGGTATCGCGACAGCCAGGATTGCGCCTCGTCGCCGATCGGAACCAGGCGATCCTTGTCACCCTTGCCGCGCACTCGCAGCACGCCCTGCCGCAGGTTGATGGCGCCGAGTTCAAGCGTGACCAGCTCGGTCACGCGCAGTCCCGTCGCGTACAGCAGTTCGAGCATGGCCCGATCGCGGAGTCCGGCTGGGGTTGCGATGTCGGGTGCGCCCAGCAGCGCTTCGACGGCGCTTTCGTTCAGCGGTTTCGGCAGCGTGCGTGGCAGCCGCGGCGCGTCGATGCGCGCGCTGGGATCGACCTCGATCCTGCCCATCCGAAGCCACAGCCGATAGAAGTGGCGCACCACCGACAACCAGCGCGCGTTGCTGCGCGCCTGGTAGCCGGCGTCGAGCCGCTCGGCCAGGTAGTCGTGCAACGAGGGACGATCGGCCGCCAGCAGGGAACTGCCCCGCGCCGCCAGCCAGCCAGCGAAAGCGCGAAGATCGGTGCGATAGGCGGATTGAGTGCTGCGCGCGAGCCCCTGTTCGGACCACGCACGTTCCAGGAACTCGTCGATCAGCGCGGCGTCTGCATCGCTGACCATGGCGGATGCGAGGGGCGATGCGACCATCCCGGGACTCTATCATTCGCCCGCATGCCCTCCCCCGACACGCCCTCCCGCTCCGCTCCGGCATCGATACCCGGTCCGGTTCCGCAGCAAGCGGAACGCGCCGATCCCGATGACCCCGCGCGGCTGGCCGCGGTGTGGCGTCGGATGTTCGCCGGTCTCTACGATCTGCTGATCGTGCTGGCGCTCTGGTTCGCAACCGGCGCCGCTGCGCTGGCGGTCACGCTAGGGGCGCTCGACGCCGCGCATCCCCTGTTCAGGCTTGCGCTCGTGGCAGTCGCGCTCGGCTACTTCGCGCTGTCCTGGCAGCGCGGCGGCCAGACCATCGGCGCGCGAGCCTGGCGGGTGCGAGTCGAATCGAATGATGGGCGCGGAATGCCCGCGCTGACTGCGTGGTTGCGTGCGCTGGTGACGTGCCTCGGCGCCCTGCCGCTCGGACTCGGCACGCTGATCGCAGCGCTCGATCACGATCGACGCTCGCTGCAGGATCGGGTGGCTGGCACGCGCGTGGTACGCGTGCCGCGCTGAACATCGCGCATCAGTGACGCTCATTGTCCGCGCGTCACACCGAGCGGCGGAACCACCACGCGGCCAGCAGGCCCACCACGATCGAAGGCAGGGCATGCGCGAGTCGCACGTCGATGCCGTAAACGTCCGAGACGTTGACCAGCGCCCGCTGGGAGAAGAAAAAGCCCACCACCATCAGCAGGCCCAGCAGCAGTCGTTTGCCGAAGCCTCCCGTCCGCAGGGTCCCGAACGCGAACGGCACCGCGGCAATCACCAGGATCAGGACATTGAAGGGAAAGAACAACCGCGCCCAGAGTGCGCTCTGGAACGCTTGCGTCTGCAGCTCGTTGCGCTGCTGGTAGTCGATGCCGGACAGCAGATCCGCCACCGGCAGGTAGCGCTCGCGCACCAGGCCGAGGTTGAGCAGCTTGGGATCGAGAGTGGATTTCCACAGCATGCGCGGCAGTTTCCGGCTCGACACGGAATCCTCGGAAAACCGCATGCGCACCACGTCCCGCAGTTCCCAGCGCGAGCCGTCGTGCGTCGCGCGCGCAGCCGTCGAGATCCGGCGCAGCTGACCCGCCCGGGTGAACTCGTAGATGCGTACCTTTTCGAGCTCGAGCGTTCCCCCCGCGCCGCGTCCCGACAGCGCGTTGATGAGCACATTGCCCTCGCGCGCCCACACGCCGCCGCCGCCCGAGGCGATGCGGTTCTCCGATTTGGCGCCGGCCGCCATCGACTGCGCACGCCGCTCGCCTGCAGGACCCACGGTTTCGCCCACCACGACCACGCCCGCCGTGAGCAACGCGACCGCTCCGACGACCGCAAGGCAGATGCGCGCCTTGGACATGCCGCCGGCGCGCATCGCGGTGATTTCAGCGGTCGATGCGAGTGCGCCCAGACCCAGCAGGGATCCGATCACGGCGGCAACGCCGAAGAGGTCGTAACTCCGGCGGGGCAGGGTCAATGCCACGTACGTCACCGCCCGGCCCAGTGAATAGGACCCGCGCCCGATGTCGTCGAGCTCCTGCACGAGCGCGATGAATCCGTCGAATCCAAGCAGCAGGAGCCAGGTCGCGAACACCGCGCCAAACACCACGCGGGCGAGCATCCAGTCGATGGTGGTCGGCATCAGTCTCACGCGGACCGCACCACGGGTGACGGGGGCAGCGTGCGCGCCGAAGACATGCGTTCACCGCGTATCAGCAGTGCGATCGCGATGGCCACGGCGATGCCATGCACCCACCAGAGCCCGAGCCAGGCGGGCAGCGCGCCGTCGGCCAGCCAGCCGCGTCCGAGCGACAACAGGTTGACGTAGACGACGTAGCCCATGACCGCAGCGAACATGCGCGCATAGCGCGACTCGCGGGGTCGCGAGCGCGCGAGGGGAAACGCCAGCAACATGAGCACGCCCGTCGCCAGCGGCAGCGCAAGGCGCCAATGCAGCTCGGCGATGTCGGCGGGGTTTTCGCTGCGCAGAAGCCCGAGCGAACTCGTGCGGGTCTGGACGCGCTTGCGGCGCGCGGATTCCGCGACCGGCAGTCGCAGGTCGTTGGTCTTGAAACGCATGGTGCGAAAATTCGGCTCCCCGAGTGCGCCTTCGACCCGGAATCCGTCCCTGAGTCGCAGGTAGCGCTCGGCCTTGTTCTGGTCCTGGAACAGCTCGCCGCTGCTGGCCGTCACGATGTCGACGCGACCCTCGTTCTCGCGATGCACGAACAGCCGCTTGAAGCGCTGGCCGCGAGCGTCGAGTTCGCCCACGTACACCACGCCGTAGCCGCCGGGCAGGTTCATGAACTTGCCGGCCTCGAGGCCCGCAACCAGCAGGGAGCGATTGGCCTGGTCGACCATGCGATCGGCCACGCGCAGCGCTGTCGGCACGCCCCAAAACGTCAGTCCGAGTACCAGCGCGAACAGCGGCACCGCGATCCATGCCAGGGGACGCATGAGATCGGTGGCGCGCATGCCCGCGCTCGACATGATCGCGATCTCGCTGTCGCGGTACATGCGCCCGTACGCCATGAGCACCGCGATGAACGCGGCCAGCGGCAGCAGCAGCGTCAGCGCGTCGAGGCCGAGCAGGAGCACCTGCGAGAGCAGCAGTGGCGGCGGCACCTTGCCGCGGGCGACCTTGTTGATCACATCGACCAGCGAACCGCCGAAGGTGACCATGAGCAGCACGGCCGTCGCCGCCGCGAAAGAGATCAGCATTTCGCGCAGCAGATAGCGGTCCAGCAGGCGCAGCAGCATTCGGATCGAGGTCTCGGGCGATGGGGTTTGCCGTGGCGGAGGTCGCGCATCGGCCCTGGGGACGAAACGGCGGCTGCTAGACTCCGCCACCCTCCTGCGGTTCTCGCGGAGTGTCGCAGGGCCGACCGCTGGGCGAACCGCGCGGCAGTTTAGCCCGAATCCTTGCCTTCACCCCTGCCGGTCGTGGTGACCGGCGGCGCCGCGGAATCGATCATGTCACTGCAACCCATCGAGTTTCGAATCACCCTCGGGCAGGCAGCCCGGGTTTCGACCGACGCCGTCATCGTCGGCATCTTCGAGGACGGCACGCTGACCAGCGCCGCCGGAGAGATCGATCACGCGAGCGACGGCGCGCTGCAGCGACTTGTCGACAGCGGCGATATCAGCGGCCGCAGCGGCCGCCACTCGTGGTTGCTGGCCCTGCCCGGTGTCGCGGCTCCGCGCGTGCTGGTCGCGGGCCTCGGTGATGCCAACAAGTTCGATCGCGGCAAGTTCGTGCGCGCCTGTCGCGACGCGGCGCGCGTCCTGCGGG
>JBGTIG010000301.1:0-3765 GCA_041745755.1 Lysobacterales bacterium | reverse complement strand
GCGGCGTCGATCGCGGGCCTCATGATCACCACCGAAGGCATGGTCGCCGAAGCCCCGAAGAAGGATTCGGGCGGCGGTGGCGGCGGTCACGATCATGGCGGTGGCGGCGGCATGGGCGGCATGGATTTCTGAGGCAGCCCCTACCGCTCAAACTCAACACGCAACACGGAAAGGCCCGCGCAAGCGGGCCTTTCTCGTGGGTGGGGGAAATCGCCGGAAGCGGAAAATCGCCTGCACCAGGTTCGCTCGTAAGACCGCTCCAGCACGACCCACGCCCTGGAGCATGTGGCCGGCGATCGGGACGGGCTCAATCAGGTTCGTCCCGAAGTCAACTTGAGAATTGATTTCAGGGAAATAAACGCGTAGATTGAATTGCGCTTCTTCAACGTACAGGTTGATGTATGGATTCAGTAGTCCGTGTTCCCGAGCAACTGGGCTCGCTGTTGCGTGGTGCGAGACTGGAGCGATCACTCACGCAATCACAAGTCGCGGAGCAGCTGGGGGTGTCCGTCCAGGCTGTATCGAGACTTGAGAAGAACGCGGGCAAGGCCTCGTTCGATCGGATACACCAACTCTGCCTGCTATTCGATGTCGATCTCGTCCTGCGCAGAAGGGGCGTCGGCGTCCCCGCGGTTCGCAACAACTCCACGACGGAATGGTAACTGCGCGCGGCGACAGGCTCTCGACACTTGATCTCTGGATGAACGGGATCAGGGTAGGCAGTTGGGAACAGCCAAAAGGTCGGCCCGTCCGGCTGCGATACGACCCCGGTTGGATAGCCTCCGCGGCAGGCCGGCCATTGTCCCTTTCGCTGCCCTTGACCCCTGAGCCTGCTGCATTGTCCAGCCGGGCTGTCAGCGCCTACTTCGACAATCTCATTCCCGACAACGAAGCCGTCTTGCGACGGCTTCGTGAGCGCTTCCACGCGAGGTCGATCTCATCCTTCGACCTGCTGGCCAGCATTGGTCGTGACTGCGCCGGCGCCCTGCAAATCGTTCCGGCGAATGAGGAGCCCGGTGACTTTCGAGTCGTAGACGCGGAACCTCTCAGCGAAGCGGGTGTTGCACGCGTGCTGCGCGGCGCATCGCGGGGCGAGCGCCTGGGTCCACTCGACCGTGACGCGTTCCGGCTCTCGCTTGCGGGTGCCCAGGAAAAGACGGCGCTGCTCAGGCACGGCGGCAAGTGGTGCCTGCCGCGTGGTGCAACTCCAAGCACCCACATCTTCAAGCTGCCCCTTGGAGTAATCGGCAATCGCGGCCATGACTATCGCGAATCCATCGAGAACGAATGGCTCTGTCTGGAACTGATGCGAGAGCTCGGGCACGACGTTGCACGCGCGGAGATAGGGCAGTTCGAGGACCAGAAGGTTCTTATCGTCGAGCGGTTCGACCGCAGGCTTGCGGCAAACGGCAAGTTCTGGCTGCGCGTTCCGCAGGAAGATTTTTGCCAGGTGTTCGCACTGCCGCCCTCCCGCAAGTATGAGGGCGACGGTGGCCCTGGAATCGCAGACATTGTCGGGAAGCTGCGGGGCTCGGAGCGCGCTGCGACAGATGTTTTCCGCTTCTTCGAAGCGCAGATCATTTTCTGGCTGTTGGCGGCCATCGATGGCCACGCGAAGAACTTCAGCATCGAGCTGCTGGCTGGTGGGCGTTACCGTCTGACACCGCTTTACGACGTGATCTCGGCGTATCCGATCATGGATCGCCGGGATGATCAGCTGGATCCGAGAAAGGCCGGGCTTGCGATGGCCGCGTTTGGGAAAAGCACTCACTACAAGCTGCACGACATTCATCGCTGGCACTGGAACGAGATGTCCCGGCGGCTGAGGATCGCGCCTCCGCCTGGCACGCGGTCGTTGCTGGAGCGCGTCCCTGCCGCGCTCGATAGAGTCGAGTCGAAGTTGCCCACTGCGTTTCCAGCGCACGTGTTCGAGAGCATTGGTCTCGGTGTGCGTGCCGCGCTCTCTAGACTGGCGCGCGAACCCGACCTGCAGGGCCTGCGGAAGTAATGCGGCGGCGCAGTGGGGATCGGGGCGGCCGTGGAAACGCCGCCCGCCGCCCGGCAAATCTTGGCCCACTTCGAAAAGCACGGCGCGCAGGCGCAGGCGCACTACCGTTTTGCGATCAAGTCCGGGATCGGTGTTTCCGTCCGTCGCACTTGCCAACAAGCGTGGTGCCGTCGAGTGTGGTGTACCGAACGTTGCCACTTATGCATCATGCTGACTTCCAAATTTGTATCGAGTTGACAATGTCACCCAAGTCCGTCAATCAAACCCATTCGTGAAGATTAGGTCATTGAGATTACTCGCCCCGAACTCATAGGCTCCAATGTCGCAGCGTACGCCCGCGACGCGCTGGAACCCGCGCTGATCGCTGGCAAGCGTGATCCCCGACTCGTCGACGCAGCCGCCGACAGGATCACCCAAGTCGATCGCATTGCTGCCCGACAAGAGTGCGTGTGTAAGCGTTGGTTCACCGTTGTCGGCGAGCGTGCCGATGAGACTCAGGGAATTGGCCAACTGCATGCTGCCCGGCCCTGTTACCGAACAATTGGCAGTGGACTGAGCGCTGGTTACGGGTCGTTGCCGGATGGACAAAAATCGTTCTCCTGATGATTACAGAACACGCCGCACCCTCACGCATGGCCATGGCTGCCCGACTGGCTGGTGACATGAACCGCTTGCGGGGAGCCGGATTCGATCCGATCGGCACGGCGGTTTCAGGGGCATGAGCACGGCCACGTGGACGGTGCAGGCGACGGGCGACGCCCGGTTCCCCTTCCGCATCGCCATCGAGCAGCAGGGACGGATCCTGTTCGCGGTGCGCGCGCGCGATCGCTGGCCAGGCGCGGGCTCGCAGGTGTTCTGTCTTCGCGAACGCGAATCCGATCCCGGTGAACCCCTGCAGGAACTCGAACGCGTACCTGTCGCGCACTTTGCGCGCCTCGGACGCAAGCTGTCGGTCACGCTCGACCGGGCGCAATGCAAGCGCTGCGAGTTCCTGATTCTGGAGAAACCGCGTCGCGACGGCGGCAGCTACGAGCAGGTGTTCTTCCGCACCGAATCCGCAGTGCGGGCGCACCGCAGCAGCAAGCGGGCGGAACTGCAACCGTCGGGGACCGAACTCGCCATCGTGATCGACAGCGCCGAGCGCTATCCGTGGTCGTTCGCGAACGCCGCGATCACGCGTCGACGGCTGCCCGTCGGCGATTACGCGCTCTGTCTCGATGAGCGCCCCGTTGCGATCGCCGAGCGCAAGACCCTGCCCAATCTGCTCACGGATCTGGCCGAACTGAAGGGCCTGCATCAGCAGCTCGCGGAGCTCGCCGCGTGGCCGCACGCGGCTCTGGTGATCGAGGCGCAGTACGCCGACTTCGGCACTCCCGGCAAGATCGGCCCCTGGCCGGCGGCGTACCTCCTTCGCGTGCTGGGCGAACTGCCGGTGCTGTTCCCGCGAGTGCAATGCTTGTTCGCTGGAAACCGCAAGCTGGCCAACGTGTGGGTGCAGCGCTGGTTCGCCGCGGTGCACGCCTCGCTCGATCAGGACCGTTCGCCGCAGGTCGCCGAGGCTCTGGCGCGATACCAGCCGACGCCGGCCGACGGCGGCGTCGAAACGCGCATTCGTCTCGCGGTCCTGCGCGAGTTGCCCGAACAATTCGAGGTGTCGATGTTGCGCCTCAGGTTTCCGGACACGTCACCGGTGCGACTGCGCGGCGTGCTGTCGCGTCTGCGCGCCGAAGGCCGGCTCGCGATGGAAGGCCGCGGGC
>JBGTIG010000300.1:0-1715 GCA_041745755.1 Lysobacterales bacterium | reverse complement strand
GGACTCTCGCCACACGGTTTGCCGAAGAAAATTCATGTCGCCGATAATTTTCAGCACGCATGCGGAACGCGCAAACCCGAGCCGCATCAAGGCGCGCGGCGGATTCCTGCTCGCGGCGGTGACGCTGCTGCTGCTGGCTGGAGTGCTCTATGCGCCGGGATTCGAAGGTTACTGGCTCGGTGACGATTTCGGCCACCTGCATCAGCTGCACAACTGGTCGCTGGACGGTCACCTCGCCACCGGGACACTGGGGAAATTCGCGGAACCTGCCGATGCCGTCGGCAGCTTCTACCGCCCGCTCATATTCGTCACGCTGGCCGCGAACTACGCCCTGTTCGGCGAGCACTACGGCGGATGGTTTCTCACCAATCTCCTGTTGCACCTGGCCTGCGTGGTGGCATTGATCCGTGTCCTGCTGCGCGCGGGCGGGTGGTTGCGAGTTGATTCCCGCTTGGCCGCGCTGCTGGCAGCGGCCCTGTTCGCGGCCGCGCCGCTGCTGGTAGAAGGCGTGATGTGGGTCAGCGCCCGCAGCGATCTGGCGGTGACCTTGGTATCGATGCTCGCCGCGGGCATATGGATCGGGCGGGCCGGACGCGCGCCGGGCCGCGTCGCGATGCTCGTCGGGGTGCCGCTGCTGCTGATCACGGGTCTGGGATTCAAGGAGTCCGCGGCCGTTTTGCCACTGCAACTGCTGGTGCTGACGATCGCTTTCCCCCGCCCGAGAACCGCTGTCGATCTCGCGTCACTCGGCATCGGTGTGGCGATCGTTGCAGTTTATTTCCTTGGGCGCGCATGGCACTTCGATTCCGCGTGGCCTGCCGATCCGCAGTTGGAGCCGGCTGGATGGGTCGCGGCGCTGCAGACGATCCCGGCCTGGTGGAGCGGCGTCGCCAGCGGCGCACCGGACGCCGCGGGGGTCTGGTTGCTCGCCTGCGCGTCCGCGATGTTTGCGGCGTTCATCTGGCAATGGGTGCGCGGATCGGTCGCGGCCAGGACGTGCGCGCTCGCGCTGGCGTTCGCGCTGGCGGCGGCGGGCCAGTTGCTCGCGACGCTCTTGAATCTGGGCGGACTCGAGGCGAGTGGAGAAGGCGCGCGGCTGCTTTACGGTCCGCTCGCCTGGTCGATGCTCGCGATCGGAATTCTGGTGCCGCGTGCCCCCGGCGTTGCTCAGAAGTGGAGCCCGGTTGTCCGCGGAGTTCTGTTTGCGGCCGTGGGCATCGCGCTCGTATCCGGAATCCAGGCGACCCGGGTGCGCATCGCGCAGTTCACCGATGTCCAGCGCGAGCTCCGCGAGCTGACCGCCGCCATTGCTACCCGTGCCTTGCAGGAACCTCGCATCACGGCACTCGTCGTGCCCGACGAGCGGCTCGGCGTCGTGGCGGCGCGCAATGGACAGGGCGCACTGGTGATGCCGCCGCTGCAGCGCAGCGGAATCCTCCATCGGGTGGTGCCGACACTACCGCGCGAGGTACCCGAACGTCGTGCGCAGTTCTCTTCCGGTTTGGGCACACGTCTAGAACGCATGCAGCCGCAGCGCGCCGACGCGGCGATGCTTGTCCGGTTGCTCGAACCCGCGCCGGCAAGTGCGCCACCGTCATGGGCCTGCTGGTCCTCGCGGCGTCGCGCGATCGTGCCGATCGAGGACCCGGCGGGAATCGCCAACCCCGCCCGTCGCTGCGCCGAATTGCAGCAGGCGGAATAGCGCGGCGGCGGCG
>JBGTIG010000299.1:0-7267 GCA_041745755.1 Lysobacterales bacterium | reverse complement strand
GCCGGCGCAGCGGGAGTCTCGGCGCCCACCTGGGCCGGAGGCGCGACTGGCCGAGGCGTGCTCACCGCAGGTGCGGAAGGCGCCACCCGCTCCACCACCGCCGGCGCGAACACCGGCGGATCGAGCAGTACGCTGTACTCGCGCAGCAGGCGACCATTGCCCCAGTTGGCCTCGATCAGGAAGCTCACGTAGGGCTCGCGAACCGGCTCGCTGCTGGTGACGCGGATCACCGCCCGGCCGTTGGCATCTTCGATGACCTCGAAGTAGAGCGGCACCGAGAGACTGGTGGTATCGATTCCCACCCGACGCAGGTCGTCGGGATTTGCAAGTTGCGCGCGTAGCGCCCCGATGTCCTCGCCATCGGAAATGATGGGAATGTCGGCGACCAGCGGCTGGTTCAACCCGGATCTGACCTCGATGGGCCCGAGGCCCATCGCGGCCGCCTGCCCCCATCCGAGCGCACACGCGACGCCGATCGCCCAAGTCAGCCTCGAAATGCGGTTCATCATCTGGCCCCCACGGCACTCGATTGGTGGGGCGCAAGCGCCCGTTAGAAACGACTTTATAACACTACGCCAAGTGCGCAACATCGAAAAGGAAGTTCGGAACCCTCCGTGGCCGGGGACGCTGCTGTCATTCCGTGACGGCGTGGACACGGGCGGCGGGTCGCGCTCCCTCCCACCCGCGCCAGATCGACGTCCGCTCGATCCGGTGCCGGCAGGACCCCTACGCAACCGCCACGGATCATTCCCGGGCCAGCAGCTCGGCGATCTGCACCGCGTTCAGCGCGGCGCCCTTGCGAACATTGTCGGCAACGACCCAGAGGTTCAACCTCGTCGGCTCTCCCGGTGGATTGCGCACGCGGCCCACGAATACGTCGTCGGATCCGGCGGCGTGGGTCACCGGCGTCGGATAGCCGCCCGCCTTCGCGGTATCGACCACCCGCACCCCGGGCGCTGCGCGCAGCAGCTTGCGCGCGGCAAACGCCGTGAGTGGCGCACGCAGTTCAAGATGCACCGCCTCGGCGTGGCCGAAGAAGACGGGCACGCGCACGCAGGTGGGATTCACCTCGATGGTCGGGTCGCCGAGGATCTTGTGCGTCTCGCGCACCAGCTTCATCTCCTCGCGAGTAAATCCGGATTCCTCGAACTCATCGATGTGCGGGATGACATTGAAGGCGATCTGCACGGGAAACTTTTCCGGCTTGAATTTCTGGAAGCTGAGCAGCGCCAGGGTCTGCTTGCCGAGCTCTTCCAGCGCGCTGCGCCCCGCTCCCGATACCGACTGGTACGTCGCCACTTCGATACGGCGGATGCCGACCGTGCGGTGGATCGGTGCCAGCGCCACCAACAGCTGCATGGTCGAACAATTGGGGTTGGCGATGATGCCGCGCGGTCGCTGGGCGATTGCCTCGGGATTGACTTCCGCGATCACCAGGGGCACGTCGTCGTCGTACCGGAAGGTCGAGGAGTTGTCGATCACGACGGCGCCAGCGGCCGCGAAGATCGGCGCGTATTGCCGCGAAACCGCTCCACCTGCCGAGAACAGCGCGACGTCGACGCCAGTCGGATCGAAGGAGGCGATATCGCGCGCAATCAGCTTCCCGCCGCCGTAGGCCACCTTCGAGCCGGCCGATCGCGCGCTCGCCAGTGCGACGACTTCGGACACGGGGAAATCGCGCTCGCCCAGGATGGAAAGCATGGCTTCGCCGACAGCGCCCGTCGCACCCACTACCGCCAGTCGCTCGAATCGCCTCATCGTCTCTCCGTCTCTGCCTGATCGCCGATCGTACGGCGCGGGGTCTGTGTATCGCCGGGGAACTCGCTACTCAGCCGGCGCCTGCGGGGATGGCGGGAGTGGCGACGACGACATCCCCGCATTGCGCGCGATGGCGCAAGGCCTGGTCGACCAGCACCAGCGCAACCATTGCTTCGCAGATGGGGGGCGCCCTCAGGCCCACGCAGGGATCGTGGCGCCCCGTTGTCACCACCTCGACCTCCCGACCTTCGACGTCGACGCTCGCCACCGGCAGGCGCAGGCTCGATGTCGGCTTGAATGCGACGGCGCAGCGCAGCCGCTGTCCGCTGCTTATGCCGCCGAGGATGCCCCCGGCGCGATTGGACGCGAATCCTTCCGGCGTCATGGCGTCGCGATGTTCGCTCCCGCGCTGCGCCACCGACCCGAAACCGGCGCCGATCTCCACGCCCTTGACCGCGTTGATGGACATGAGAGCCGCCGCGAGTTCGGCGTCGAGCTTGCCGTAGACGGGCTCGCCCCAGCCGGACGGGACTCCGTCCGCGATCACTTCGATACGCGCGCCCAGTGAATCGCCTGACTTGCGCAGTGCATCCAGCATCGATTCGATTTCCGGGACCTCGTCCGCTGCCGGCCAGAACAGGCTGTTGCCCTCGACTGCCTCCCAGTCGATGCACGCGGGGGTGCGCTCGCCGATCTGCGAGACGCATGCGCGCACTGTGACCCGATGCCGTTCGAGAAGCCACTTCTTCGCAATGACGCCGGCCGCAACCCGCATGGTGGTCTCGCGGGCGCTGCTGCGTCCGCCCCCCCGTGGATCGCGGATCCCGTACTTGCGCAGATACGTGTAATCGGCGTGGCCGGGACGGAACTGTCCGGCGATGCGCGCATAGTCGCGGCTTCGCGCATCGACATTGCGGATGAGCAGCGCAATCGGCGTGCCGGTGGTTGATCCATCGTATACGCCGGAAAGGATCTCGACGGTGTCGGCTTCATGCCGCTGCGACGTGTGGCGGGTACGACCGCTCGCGCGCCGGTCCAGGTCCCGCCTGAAATCCTCGGGGGCG
Organism: Lysobacterales bacterium; assembly: GCA_041745755.1. GTDB lineage: Bacteria > Pseudomonadota > Gammaproteobacteria > Xanthomonadales > Ahniellaceae > JBBQNY01. The sequence goes on along the minus strand of JBGTIG010000299.1, from coordinate 4,445 downwards.
ATGGCGAGTCCCGGCGGGCACCCGTCGACGACGCAGCCGATGGCGGGTCCGTGGCTTTCGCCGAACGTCGTCACCCGGAACAGGTGCCCGAAAGTATTCACGCGCGACCGCCGGCGGCGCCGCGGGCTTCGGCGTCAACCAGCGCCGCGATGCGTTGCGCGTGCTGGAGCAACGTTTCCCGATCGACCAGAAACACGCCCATCGGTCCCACGCGAAACTCGATCCAGGTGAAGGGTATTTCGGGCAGCAGCTGCTCGAGCCGGGCCTGCGACTCGCCGACTTCGCAGATGAGCAGGCCCCGTTCCGTGAGATGGGACGGCGCATCGCGCAGGATTCGCAGCGCGAGATCGAGGCCATCGGCCCCCGCCCGCAAACCCATCTCGGGCTCGTGCGCATATTCGGGAGGTAGTGCCTTGATCTCGTCGCTGGTGACATAGGGAGGATTGCCGACGATCAACTCGTAGCGCTCGCCTTCGAGTTGATCGAAGAGGTCAGAGCGCAGGAGCCGGACATTGCCGGCATGCAATCGATCGACGTTCTCGGCGGCCAGCGCCAGCGCCTCGGTACTGAGATCGACGGCATCCACCTGCCAGTCGGGTCGATAGTGCGCCATCGCGATGGCGATGCAGCCCGAACCCGTGCAGAGATCGAGCGCACGCGTGACTTCCAGGTCGCCGAGCCAAGGCTCGAAACCCGACTCGATCAGTTCGGCGATCGGGGAGCGGGGAACCAGCGCGCGAGCATCGCTCCTGAAGCTCAGACCCGCAAACCAGCTTTCGCCGGTCAAATAACTCGCCGGTATGCGCTCGTCGATTCGGCGCGCGATGAGCGCAAGGACTTCGGCTCGTTCCGCAGCGGTCAGCCGCGCGCTGCCGTAGGCGGGACCGAGGTCGTGCGGCAGATGCAAGGCGTGCAGGACCAGCTGCGTGGCTTCGTCGAGCGCATTGTCGTAGCTGTGTCCGAACGTCAAACCTGCTTCACTGAAGCGGCTGGCGCCGAAGCGGATGTGATCGATGATCGTGCGCAGCGCCTGGGTCACGCGGTGGGCTCGTGCGGTTTGATGGCGAAGCGGAAAGTATAGGACCCGATCGTCTCGACCCATTGGGCAGCAGACGGTCATTATCAAAAGTCACGAGGGGAGCGTGTGCTTCCGCGTGGGGTCTCGCAGCCCGGCCGACCGCTACACTTCCCGGCCGAATCCCCGCGTTCAGCCCTCTGTCCATGTCCCGATCGCCTTCCCGCCATCTGCCGCTCTTTCTCGTGTTGGCTGCCGTGGGCGGCGCTCTCGGGCTCGTCCTCGGCGAACGCTGGTTCTCCAGCGGAAGCATTGCAGGCACGGGCGCCGGTGCCCCGCAGCTGCGGTTTGCCCCGCCGGAGCTTTCGGCGCAAGCCCTGGCGTATCCGGTGCCGCGCACACTCGCGCCGTTCGAGTTGCAGCGGGCTTCCGGCGGCGTGCTCCGCAATGGGGATCTGACGGGCACCTGGACACTGCTGTTCTTCGGCTTCACGCATTGCCCGGATGTGTGCCCTACGGCCCTGGCGACGTTTCGGCAGATCGAGGAGCTCAACTCAAAGCTTCGCGGTGGCGTGGGCAAGTCACCGCTTTCTCTCAACTACTGGTTCGTGTCGGTCGATCCCGAACGCGACACGCCAGGCGTGCTCGGAAAGTACGCGGCCTATTTCTCTCCCGCCATCGTCGCGGCAACCGCGACGCCCGCCGACGTCGAGCGGTTTGCGCGCGACCTCGGCGTGGTGTTCTTCAAGGTGCCGCAGGACGTTGGCGACTACACCATCGACCACAGCACGCAGCTGCTGCTGATCGATCCGGAGGGCAAGTTGCACGCGATGTGGCGGCCGCCGCACCAGGCGCCGGTGCTGCTCGAAGACGTCAGGCGTCTCTCCGACGCGGCATCCAGGGCGGCGGGCGTTCGCGCCGGATGACCCCGATCACGCGCCTCACCTATCTCCTGCCGCACCGGTGGCTGTCGTCGCTTGCGCGGCGACTTGCGTACTCGCGATCACCGCGAGTCTCGCGCTGGTTGATCGATACGGTGACGCGCCGCTTCGGCGTCGATCTAGCGGAGGCTGCCGAATCCGATCCTCGCGCTTACCCTTCCTTCAATGCATTCTTCACGCGATCACTGCGGCCGGGCGCGCGCAGCGCCGCGACCGACCCGCGCGCACTGGTGATGCCGGCGGACGGCAGGATCAGCCAGTGCGGCAGGATCCAGGCGGGGAGGATCTTCCAGGCCAAGCAGCAGGGATTCACCACCGGCGAATTGCTCGGAGACAAGGAGGCCGCGAGCCCGTTCGCGGATGGCCTGTTCGCGACGGTGTACCTCAGCCCGCGCGATTACCACCGCGTGCACATGCCGTGGACCGGCACGCTGCGCGAAACACTGCACATTCCCGGCCGGCTGTTTTCGGTCGGCCCCGACGCGGTCGCGCACGTGCCGCGCGTTTTCGCGCGCAACGAGCGCCTGGTCTGCCACTTCGACTGCGACTTCGGCCCGATGACGGTGGTCATGGTCGGCGCGCTGCTGGTCTCGGGGGTGGAGACCGTCTGGGGCGGGGAAGAGATCCCCGCCTATGGACGCGAACCCCGACGCAAGGAATATCGCGGCCGGGACCTCGTGCTCGAACGCTTCGCGGAAATGGCGCGATTCAACTATGGATCGACGGTGATCGTCCTGCTCCCGCCCGGCGTCGCCACGCTCGATCCGTCGCTCGCGCCCGAATCGCCGGTCCGGCTCGGCCAGGTGCTGGCGCTCCGGTCAGCATCCTGACGGTGTGGGAGAAAGCCCCGATGACGCAAGGTACCCAGCACGCCGCAGACGACCCACGCAACGCCGGGGCACTGATCTCGGTAAACGGGGAATTGAAGCACCGCGACGAGGCGGTGGTGTCGGTGTTCGACAGCGGGTTCGTGCTCGGCGACGGGGTGTGGGAAGGGCTTCGCGTGGTTGGCGGGCATCCGGCGTTTCTGGAGGCGCACCTCGATCGACTGTACGAAGGCGCGAAAGCGATCGCGCTCGACATCGGCCTCGACCGCGCAGGGCTCACGCGACTTCTCTACGACACGCTTGCCGCGAACGGGATGACAGGCGACGGCGTGCATCTGCGGCTGATGGTGACCCGGGGAATCAAGCGCACCCCATACCAGGACCCGCGCGTGGCTGTCGGCCGCGCGACCATCGTGGTGATTCCCGAGTACAAGTCCCCGTCGCCGGCAGCCGCAGTTGAGGGGCTGACGTTGTTCACCGTGCACGTGCGGCGAGGATATCCTGATGTGCAGGATCCGAAACTCAATTCCCACAGCAAGCTCAACTGCATCACGGCGTGCATCCAGGCGTATACGGCAGGCGCCGACGAGGCGCTGATGCTCGACCCGCATGGCTTCGTCGCCACCTGCAACTCCACGCACTTCTTCATCGTGCGCCGGGGCGAGGTCTGGACTTCATCCGGGGATTACTGCCTCGGTGGCATCACGCGGGCAAAGGTGATTGCGGCGTGCCGCGAGGACGGGATCCCGGTCTTCGAGAAGTCCTTCAGTCTCAGCGAGGTCTACGGCGCCGAAGAGGCGTTCGTGACCGGCACGTTCGCGGGCGTGGTGCCGGTGCGGATGGTTGACGGGCGTACCATCCGCGACGGGCGCGGGCCGATGGTCACGCGGCTGCAGTCGCTGTATCGCGCCATGGTCGAACGCGACGTCGCCAACCGCCCGCGGCCGGACTGAGGCGCGCGTGGAGCCGCTCCGCATCGCGATGTGGTCCGGGCCGCGCAACATCTCCACGGCCATGATGCGCGGATGGGAGAACCGCACCGATTGCGCGGTGAGCGACGAGCCACTCTACGCGCACTATCTTGCGCACACCGGACTCGATCATCCGGCGCGTGAGGAGGTGATCGCCGCCGGCGACACGGACTGGCAAGCGGTCGTGACGAGACTCACGACGGGGCCTGCGCCGGCAGGAGCCGCCGTCTGGTACCAGAAGCACATGACGCACCACCTCCTGCCGCACATGGGGCTCGACTGGATCGCGGGAATGCGCAATATCCTCCTGATCCGCGACCCGCGGGAAGTCGTCGCGTCGTACCTCCGGTCGCGCGCAACCGTCACACCGGAAGACATCGGCCTGCCGCAGCAGGTCGCGCTCTACGATCAGTTGTGCAAGGTGGATGCCGCGCCTCCGATCGTCGATGCGGGCGCATTCCTGCGCACGCCCGAGGCGCATCTTCGCGCGCTGTGCGACTGGCTCGGAATCGGTTTCAGCGAGCGGATGCTGCGCTGGCCGGCCGGGCCTCGCCACAGCGACGGTGTATGGGCTCCGCACTGGTACGCCAGCGTGTGGAAGTCCACGGGCTTCGGGTTGCCGTCGACGCGCGAGCCGAGGCTCGCCGGCGATGCCGCGGCGGTCGCCGACGCCTGTCTGCCCCACTACCGC
>JBGTIG010000298.1:0-7011 GCA_041745755.1 Lysobacterales bacterium | reverse complement strand
AGCTTCTGGTTCGAGCGTGTGTGAGTCCGGTCCGCGCACGCGGCTGGCGACGCGTCCGAAACGATAAATACTCCATGCAGGGGGAGACGGCGGTCGCAAACCCGTCGTATGATCTGCGCTAAGGCAGAGTCTTTCGGGGGGGAGACGACATGGCGAAGATCGGCTTTCGATCGGTGTGGGGCATGCAGATGGTCCTGCTCAGCGGACTGCTCGCAACCGATGCCCTCGCGCTGGAGCGGACATTCGCACTGCAGGCGGATGGCAGCGTGGTGCCCGTCGCGGCACCGCGCGGCGCGAAGAGCCTCGCGTTCTGCAATCAGAATCCCAGCGCGCTTCTGGCGTGGCGCGAAACCGTGACGCCTTCGGGTCGCGTGCCGGTCGCCGAGAACGTCGGCACTGCGACGCAGACGATCCAGGTAACCCTGATCGCCAAGTGCTCTCCGCGGCCTTCGAACATCCTGTTCACGTACGGTGATCGCCAGCTCGGGTCGGCGCAGCTGGGACTCGACTACCAGAGCATCGAAACCAGAACCACCGCCTTCGACGGCGTCACCCAGTACTTCGAGCCGGAACGACCGGGAACGCCGATGATGTTCTCGGCGCAGATCATCAACGACACGGAGCAGGAGGGCGACGAAACCATCGTCCTCGACATCAAGGGATTGCGCGAGGAGTTCACCGATCCGCAGGGCGGCTTCACCGAAAGCTCCATCGGTGCCGGCTTCGATCGCTTCGGCTTCACCATTCTCGCCAATGACGGCCCCAATCAGCCGCCGACGATCGTTTCGAACGGTTCCACAACGACCACGGGCACCAATCCGGTCAGCGTTGATCTCGCGCCGCTGGTGCGCGATCCGGAAGACGATCCGCTTACATTCGCGATCGCCTCGCCGCCCTCGTCGACCCAGGGCACTGCGACACTCTCCGGCAGCACGTTGACCTTCGTGCCGGTACGCGGATTCGAAGGGCGCGTCGTGATCGGCATCAACGTTTCGGATGGGCGGAATCCGCCGGTGCGACTCGATGTCGAGATCACGGTCTCGAACAATCCCGCGAACCGGCCACCGGTCGCGACGGTGCCGACGTTCGCCGCGCCCGAGTCCGCGGGCGGCGAAGAAGTCAGTTTCAATCTGACCCCGCTCTTTTCCGATCCCGACGGCGATGCCCTCACGTTCGACATCGCCACACCGCCCGCCAACGGCACCGCGCGTGTGGTTGGGACCACCGTGTTCTACTTGCCGAACGACGGCTTCGAAGGCACGGATCAGTTCGTGGTGCGTGCGCGGGATGCGGGCGGCGGCATCGCAACCCTTACGATCACCGTAGGCGTCACTGCCAGTCTCGACGCGGGAGATGTCGAGGAGGACCTGGATGCGGCGCTCGACGCGCTGCCCGGCGGGGGTAGCGAACTCGCGCGGGCAGCCGTGGAGGCGGTGGCGGATGCCTGCGGCGAAGCCGACGATGGCAGCAATGCGCTCAACACGTGTCTCGCACTGGTCGACGCGGCCGAGGTCGGCAATGGCGCGGCGGTCGAGGCGGCGCTCGAGAATCTCGCCGCGGAGGAGGTGAGCGCCCAGAGCAGTGTTGCTGTCGAGCTCGTGTCGCAGCAGAAGGCGAACGTGGCCGCGCGCATGGCCGCGGTACGCGGCGGCTCCAGCGGCTTCGATCTCGCGGGACTCTCGATGTTCGCTGGCAATGGCGCATTGTCGCTCGGTCTGCTGCAGGGCCTGCCGGGCTTGAACCTCGCGCAATCCGAAGCGACCGGTGCCACAGGCGACGTACGCCCGTCTCCCTGGGGCTTCTTCGTCAACGGCAGCATCGGGGGCGGCGATCGGGACGCCGGCGCGCGCGAGTCCGGATTTGATTTCGAGAATTACGGCATCACCGCGGGTGTCGACTATCGGCTCAACGATCATGCGTTCGTCGGTGTCGCACTCGGCTACAGCGCGTCCGATGTCGAGCTCGATGGCGACACGGGCGATCTCGACACCGATGGCCTGGGCCTTACCGGCTATGCGTCGTGGTTCGGCAACGGCGGCTGGTACGCGGACGGATCGCTGGGTTACTTCCGCAACGACTACGAGCAGTCGCGCGTGATCGATCTGACGTCGATCGGCCTCACGCGCGAGCTCGCGCTGTCGGAGACCGACGCCGATCAGCTCGTACTGACCGCCGGCGTCGGCTACGAGTTCGCGCGCAATGGCTGGTTGCTCTCGCCCGAGATCCGCGTCGAATACGCCGACACCGATATCGATGGTTTCAGCGAAAACGGCGACAACGTCTCGGGATTCCTCCTGTCCTTTCCCGAACAGAGCATCGAGTCGCTGCAGATCTCTGCCGGATTCCAGATCGCGCGCGCGATCAGCACGGCAAGCGGCGTCGCGCAACCGTTCCTGCGCGTCGACTGGTTCCGCGAGACCGACAACGACGGATTCACGCTGATTCCGCGGCTGCGCTCGGATCCCTCGCAACCTTTCGCGCAGATCCTCATCGACGATCCGGACCGCAACTTCGGCAGCCTGTCGGGGGGCGTGTCGTGGGTGCGGGCCGGGGGCATGCAGTTCTACTTCTCCGCCTTCCGCAACTTCGCGTACGAGGATCTCGACCAGTGGGCCCTGCGCGCGGGCGCACGTTGGGAGTTCTGAGCGCGACTGCGACCCGAGCCTCTCCATAAGCGCTGCGGGTCGCGTCTCGCTTGCCCCTGGGCGAGGCGCCAGAGCGGAACGGCTCGATCCGAGCCGCCCCGCGAGGAGATTCTCAACGCGTGATCGATGCGCTCGCGCATCCGCGAGGCCATGGCTTCGCCGGCGGCAGCTTCTGGTTCGAGCGGGCCTGAGCGCGCGCCGGCCAGATGGGCGACTTCTTCAGGGACTCTGTGGCACCGTGCGAGCCTGATCGGTTTCCACGAGACCCGCGACGGGCACTCCCATCCGCGACGCGATCCCGAGCGCGTTGCTGCCGCACAGGAACGAGCCATGGCGGCGAACGCAATGCTCTACAAGGCGCAACTCGACATCAGCGACATCGATCGGGGCTACTACGCGAACCACGCACTGGTGCTGGCCCAACATCCTTCCGAGACCTTCGAACGGCTCACGGTTCGGCTGCTCGCGTTCGTGCTGTATGCGCATGAGCAATTGCTCTTCGGTGCAGGCCTCAGCAGCGACGACGAACCCGATCTCTGGCGTCGGTCGCCGGCTGGCGAGATCGAATGCTGGATCGATCTCGGTCAGCCGGACGAAGCGCGCATCCGGCGCGCCTGTTCGCGCGCCCGCGGGGTCGTCGTCATCAACTACGGCGGTCGCGCGGCGCAGATCTGGTGGGACAAGCACCATGCCGCGCTCGCCCGGCACGCCCGGCTCACCGTGATCGACATCGCAGCAGAAGCCGCAAGCGCGCTCGCCGCACTGTCCGAACCTTGCGGCCGCACGCTCAAGTGGCAGTGCGTTCTGCAGGAAGGAGAGGTGCAGATCATGGGGCCGGATACGGAGCTCGTCGTCGTGCCCCGTGTGCGCATGGCCGCTGCAAAGAGCGCCTGATCGACGCGCGAGTCGCCCGATGCGGCGATCCTCGGCAGCGGCGCGGCGGGCCCACGTTCGATCTGATACTCGTCGAGCGCGGTCGCAGCGTGCCCGTGATCGAACACGAGAACCGCGTCGGCCTTAAGATCACCTTATCGGGAAGCAGGCGCTGCAACTTCGCCCACGCCGGCTCGACCCGCGCGCGAGCCGGCGAACGCCCGGCCACGGAGGGCCGGGCTGGCGGATTCTCCAGGGACGGAGATTCGACTGTTAGTTTCAGCGGGCCTATAGCTCAACGGGTGAGCGCCCGAGCTTACGCGCCACCGGCGCGTGCGGGCGCGAACGGCCACCACAGGAGTGGTGGACCGGGTTGCGAGGTGAGCGCAGGATGCGCGAGCCCGCAACGAGCAGCGGACTCATAATCCGTCGGTTCCAGGTTCGAGTCCTGGTGGGGTGAGCGGACACTCCACGGACGGAGATTCGGCTTTTGTTTCGCCGGGCCTATAGCTCAATGGTTAGAGCAGCGGACTCATAATCCGTCGGTTCCAGGTTCGAGTCCTGGTGGGCCCACCATCCAGACGCATCGAACAGCCGCGGCGAGAATGCGAGCCGATTCGCCCCGGAATCGGGCGCGGTCCCGGCGATCGACTCGAGCGATGTCAATTGCGTACGTTCGCCTCGAACCATGTAGCCAGTTCCTCTTCGGAAATGCTGCCGGCGGCCAGCAGCAGGATTTCATGGACACACTCCACGTCGGTTGCCATCAATCGCCGGAGGTTCAGCTCGAGAAAGGTTTCAGCAGCGACCAGCGCGGTCCGTTTGTTGCCGTCGATGAAAGGATGATTGCGTGCAATGCCGAACGCGTAGGCCGCAGCAAGGCGCGCCAGGCTGGGCGGCGTTTCGGCGAAGGACCAGGACTGAAGTGGCCGCGCGAGAGCGCTTGCGAGCAACGCGGCGTCGCGTGTTCCTTCCACGCCCCCGTGCTCCGCGATCTGCGATTCGTGGATCGACGTTACCAGTGCATCGGAGAGCCAGACAGGCTCGGTCACTTCGCAAGCTGGTGCAGCGCATTTCGACGTCGGCGCATCACGCGTTCGGCTGCTTCCATCTGCCGCGCGAACTCGGGATCGTTCGGCGTGATGCGGAAGCCACCTGGCGCTTCCGTCAAGTAGAGGGTGTCGCCTTCCTGCACGCGCAGCTTCGCGAGCACGTCTTTCGGCAGGATCACGCCCACGGAGTTGCCGACGCGATTGAGTTTGAGGGCCGTCATGTCAATGCTCCAGTTGCCCGGGTACGGTGCTTGTTATAACACACGTCATAACGGACGCCGGGTTTCGTCGCGCCTGGCACCGCGTCCCAAGTCAAGAATCGCTTGTTGTGGGAGCTTCTGTGATTCGAGGGTCACGCGTTCGAACGTCGTCTCCCGGTCACACAAGGAACGGCCCGCTGCCGATCGAAAACAGGAAGGCCAGCGCACCCAGCGCGCAAAGGGCGACGACCATCGTCCCGACGAGCGTGCCGACCGGCATCGTGCCCTCCTTGCGTCCCGCCCATGACCGGATCACCGCGTAACCAGCGACGAGCAACCCAGCAAGTGCGAGCAGGCCGGCATAGGCGATCGAATCAGGCAGCCCCAGCGGAACCGCGAGCACATGATCGGCACTCCAGTCCATGATCAGCTTGGCCGCTAGTGCCAGCCCGCCAAGCGACAGCAATGCCCCGCCCCAGCTGCTCAGGCGCAGCACCCGCAACGCCGTGCGCTCTACGCCCAGTCGGCGCTCGAGCCGCCGTCCTATGGCCGCGATCGGATACGCGAATAGCGCGAAAACCAACCCGACGACTACCGCGATGGGAAAGATCGGACGCGCGCCCTCTTGCACCGAGGTGAGAAAAGGATAGGCCTTCGGCGTAGCACGCCAGGACGTGAGGAAAGTCGGTGCCTTGGTCTCCTTGGCGCAGGCGACGTCGGGCTTCGCGTCGGGATCAGCGATAAATGCGGTGAGGATCTCTCTTCCGCAGTCGCCATTGCTGAAAGCCGCGCCATGGCCGGTAAAGGGAAACTCCACGTAGGTAGCGCGCGACAGCCCATCCAGGATCGAGCGGGAATAGGAAGCAGGCGTGACCGGATCCGCCTCTCCGGCGAGTACCAGCGTCGGGATCTCGGAGGTGACAAGGCCTGACGTTCCATCTGGCACTGCCGGGTCAATCAGATCGCAGAGCGACTTGTTGTCAATCGGCTTAAACCATTCTGCGGACTCGGCAAGCTCCGTGTCCTCCCCGGTGGCGGACGCCGACTCGCGGCGTCCCGAACGACAACCAATCGCGTGTCCCATACCGTTGCCGTAGCGATGGTCGAGCGGCGGGGCGCCCGCTTCGACATAGGCGCGCAGGGCCGCAACATCGCGCTTTTCCAGCGCGTCGAGCAGGATGGCAACATCCTGGTAAATGGCGCTGCGGTAGAGCAACTGGAAGACAAGATTCGCGACAGCAGTGTCATCCGCAACCGCACGGCCCGTCATGCTGATGGACTGCGAGAGTCCTTTGATGACCAGTGGCTTCTTGCCGTAGGCACGGATGGCGTCATAAAAGCGCCCTCGCAGGTCGGGATACGCTCTCGCGCAGGAAGGTTGGGCGCGACACGCATCGGCGAGGACATCGAGCGAGGTCCGGAAATTTTCCGCCATTGCGGTCGGAGAGGAGAATTCGCCCTGTGGGACAACGCTGTCCAGGATGGCAGCGCGGGTGCCTTCGGGATCGACACGCATGACCCCCTGGCCAAGTTGGGTCCCGTAACTGATCCCGTAAAGGGTCCATTGCCTGTGGCCGAGCGCCCGGCGCAGGTCACGCACGTCGAGCGCATTTTGCCAATTGCTGTAGGCATTGATCTGGATGCCCTGTGCGCGTGCCTCGTCATAGCAGCGGCGCATCGCTGCGAAATAGAGGGCGTTTCCCTTGCCGCCCATCGCTTCGCCATATTGATAGTTTTGCGGCACCGCACGACAGAAAGCAGGCTCCGAATGGCCTATGCCGCGCTGGTCGAAGAACACGTAATTGGCGACTTCTCGCAGTTTTGCGGCTGCGGGACCGCTGTAAAACTCCGCACGTTGACCACTGAGGCCGCTACCTCCGGGACCACCCTCAAGCCGGACGACAGTACCTCCGGGCGGATTGCCGCTGCTGGACTTCACTTGCATGACCGCAAGCCGGATGAGGCGGCTGTCCGGGTTGGTGCGGTCTTCGGGAACGAGCACCGAGCCGCACTCGATGATTTTCTCGTCGAATTTCACATCGCCGTGGAAGGGGCAGATGTGCGTCTGGTAGCGCGCCGCAAAGTTTTCCCAGACCGGCGCTACACCCGCTCTGAACTGTGCCGTCGCGGCGGCGGCGTCTTGAGTTTGTGCGTTGGAAACTGGTACCAGCAGCGCTGTGAACAAAAGCATATTGCTGAGCATTTGCCAGCCCCCAAACACGCGTCGTCCTTGGGATTGTA
>JBGTIG010000297.1:0-4530 GCA_041745755.1 Lysobacterales bacterium | reverse complement strand
GACTGCCGCACCGGCCGAGTAGCCTGACGTCGCCGGCGGCGGCCGCTGTCGCCACCGATCGTCAGAGTCGGCGCCAGCGCATCCCGGCAGGCGCCGGCAAGGAATTCGAGGATGGCGAACCTGTACGACGTGGTGATCGTGGGCGGCGGCGCCGCCGGACTCATGTGCGCGATCATCGCAGGGCAACGCGGAAGGCGCGTGCTGGTGATTGAACACGCCAATCGCGTCGGCAGGAAGATCCTCATGTCCGGCGGCGGCCGCTGCAATTTCACCAACACCGGCACCACGCCCGCGCAGTTCCTTTCGCACAATCCGCATTTCTGCAAGTCGGCGCTGGCGCGCTACACGCCGGGCGATTTCATCGCGATGGTCGAGCGCCACGGCATCGCCTATCACGAGAAGGAACTCGGGCAATTGTTCTGCGACGACTCCTCGAAGCAGATCGTGGCGATGCTGCTGGACGAATGCGCGCAGGCCGATGTGCGCATCGAGACGAGTTGCAGCGTCGAGGACGTGAGCGCTGGCGCGGGCGGGTTCCTGATTCGCTCGACGCTCGGAGACTTCGAAGTCCCCGCGCTGGTGGTAGCCAGCGGGGGGCTTTCGATACCGCGCATGGGCGCGAGCGGTTTCGGCTACGGGATCGCGCGCCAGTTCGGGCACTCGGTGTGGCCGACGCGCGCAGGCTTGGTGCCGCTGACGCTGAGCGGACGGCATCTGGTCGAGCTCCAGGACCTCAGCGGCGTCGCGCTGCCGGTGGAAGTCTCCTGCAACGCCCGGAGTTTCCGCAATGCCCTGCTGATCACGCATCGCGGTGTCAGCGGTCCCGCGATCCTGCAGATTTCGTCCTACTGGCTGCCCGGCGATGCTTTGTCGCTCGACCTGCTGCCGGACGATGACGCGTTCGAGGTCCTCAAGGCGAACGCGGCGACCCGGCCGGCGGCGCAGCTTGCAACCGTGCTCTCGGACCTCCTGCCGCGGCGGCTCGCGCTGCGGCTCTGCGAACTTGGGCTCGCGAACCGTCCCATGCGCCAGTTCGGCGAACGGGACCTGCGGACGATCGCGTCGCACCTCGAGCAGTGGCCACTCGTCGCGAGCGGTACCGAAGGCTACCGCACCGCCGAAGTCACGCTCGGCGGGGTCGACACCGATGAACTGTCGTCAACGACGATGCAGTCGCGCCGCGTGCCGGGTCTTTATTTCATCGGCGAGGTCGTCGACGTCACCGGCTGGCTCGGCGGCTACAACTTCCAGTGGGCCTGGGCATCCGGCCACGCCGCCGGTCACGCGGTCTGATATGCCGCGTGACGTGCGGTGCGTTGTGCGGTGCATTGTGCGGTGCGTGGGCGAACGCCCGATGCGAGGGCGCCGCCGCCTGGAGGCCACGCAAGCGCGGTGCTGCACCCAGCCCGCGCCTAGGCCGCCTCCACGCGGCAATCACCCGGCATCGACTACAAGATCCTCACTGGATCGCGGCCTTCGCGACCGCCCATACAGGCGAGCACTCGATGAACACTCCACAGGAACTCGAACACAAATTCTGGAAGGCGCTGAAGTCGGACCGCACCGTCATGCTCGGTCTCGACGGCGTCGAAGATGGACACGCAAGACCGATGACAGCGCAGGCCCAGGGTGAGAAAAGTCCCATCTGGTTCTTCACTGCAGTCGACAACGGCATCGTGCGGAAGCTCAAGCCCGGCAACCGCGCCATCGCCGCCTTCAGCTCGAAGAATCATGAACTTTTCGCGACGCTGCACGGCACTCTCGTGGTCGATAACAACAAGGCAATGATCGACGAGCTGTGGAACCCGTTCGTGGCCGCCTGGTACGAGGGCAAGGACGACCCGAAGCTGGTGCTGCTCCGGCTCGATGCCGAGGACGGCGAAGTCTGGCTCAATGAGTCCAGCCTGCTCGCGGGCGTCAAGATGCTGCTCGGGCGGGACCCGAAGCAGGACTACAAGGACAAGGTCGCCCACGTCGACCTGCGCTGAGCGCTGCGCCGAAGCAGGCGATGCATCCTGGCGTCTGATCAACTGCAGCGGGACGATCTGCTACTCCGCCGGCAATCGTACCTCCCCAGGCGCGTGGGTCGCTGGCAGGGTTGTCGACGTGCCACGATTCTGCAGGACCCAGGGTGCTGTTCCGATGCCTTACTCGATGATTGCATTGCTTGTCGCCTTGGCCCTGGCAGGGCAATTCGTCTTCGCCCAAGACGCGTCAGTCCGCGCGAAGGCCCTTGTATCCGCTGTTTTCATCACCTCTGTGCTCCTGCCGCTTGGCTTTCCGCAATGGCAACTCGCCGGCCTGCTGCTCCAGGTGATGCTGGTGATTGGCCTGGTGATTTATCGCAAGTTCCATGCATGAGCGCAGGGGGAACAGCCCCGATGCAGGGTGCGTTCCGCCGGCCTCATGCCAATGGTTTGCCGGGCGTTTGCGTTGCGTGCCAAGTTCGGGTGTGACGCATCCCGCGACTGGCGCAAGCAACCGGGGCAGTTCCGGGCGATGGCGGTGCGCTGCATGCCGCTGACGCGGCGGATCGCGGCGTGCGTGCCCGGCGTCGCCCGCGGGGTCTCGAGAGAACCACGCACGATGGACGCCGGGTTGCCTCCGAGTTACGCTCCGCGCGCCGCGTATCGTCTTGTTGAGGGGGAGCGTCATGCCGGTTTCCCGTCGGAGTTTTCTTGCCGCCCAGGGGCTCGCCGCCACCGCGACGATGCTGCCGACCAGCCTGCTCGCCGCGGTACGCGCGGAAGCCAGTACCGCCGCAGCCGCCGGGCCAGCGGCAGCCAAGCTGGACGACTGGGCAAGCGTGCGTGCGCAGTTTCGTCTCGCGCCTGACTATCTCAACTTCTCGAGTTTCTTCATCGCATCGCACCCCGAGCCGGTGCGGCGGGCAATCGAACATTTCCGCGATGCAATCGATCGCAATCCCTTTCTTGCCGTCGAGCACGGCATGTTCGGACCCCCGGAGGAGAACCTGCCGCTCAAGGTGCGGCAGGACATCGCCGCGTATATCGGCGGCCGCGCCGACGACATTGCGCTGACCGGCAACACCACCACCGGCCTCGCCCTCATCTACAACGGGCTTGCGCTCGCGGCAGGCGACGAGGTGCTGCTCACCACGCACGATCACTATTCGCATCACGAGGCGGCGCGGCTCGCCTGCGCGCGGAGCGGCGCCAGCCTGCGCAAGATCGAACTTTTCAATGACGCCGCGAAGGCGACAACGGACGCCATCGTGGCGAGTGTCCGCCGCGGCATCGGCCCGCGCACGCGGGTGCTCGGCATCACCTGGGTGCATTCGAGCAGCGGCATCCGGCTGCCGGTCCGCGCGATCTCCGCGGCGGTTGCCGAGATCAACCGCGAACGTGGCGAGGACCGGCGCGTATTGCTGGTGGTGGATGGTGTGCACGGACTCGGTGCCGTCGACGAGACGATCGCCGACATGGGTTGCGATTTCTTCGCCGCCGGCGCGCACAAGTGGATATTCGCACCGCGGGGCACGGGACTCGTCTGGGCCAATGCGGAAAACTGGGCACGCCTTCGCCCCACCATTCCCTCGTTCACCAGCAATGCCGTGTACCAGGCCTGGATCGAGGGTAAGGCACCGGGCGCGCCGACCACGGCGGACGCGGTCTCTCCGGGGGGCTTTCACGCGTTCGAGCACCAGTGGGCGATGGGCGCGGCGTTTCGCATGCACCAGGAGATGGGCCGCGCGCGCGTGGCCGCACGCATCCGCAGCATGAACGATCAATGCAAGGCGGAACTCGTGAAGATCCCCGGCCTCAAGCTGCACACGCCGCTCGACCCATCGCTTTCCGCCGGCATCGCGGCATTCGAGATCGAAGGCAGGACGCCAGAGGACGTGGTGAAGGCGCTGCTCGCAAGGAAGATCGTCGCGAGCACATCACCCTATGCCGTGACCTACGTGCGCCTGGCGCCGAGCCTCGTCAATACGCCGGAAGAAGTCGAAACCGCGGTAGCGGCTGTGCGCGAGATCGCGCGCGCCTGAGCAGCGCCCGGGCGCGAGTCCATCCCGCGATGACCAGGGTTGGATACGAGCCGGGAGTGGGGCTGCCGCGACGAACACAGCTGTCGCCCGGACCTGGTGCCTGTCGCCTGTCGCTACGCCACATCGTCGAGTAGCGCGCGGGCTCCTTGCGCAAGCAGCGCCTGCGCGACATCGCCGCCGAGTCGTTCGGCGTCATGCGCATCCAGCACGCTCGCCTGTGCCGAGTTGCGGAGCGTGTGACCGCTGCGACGGGAGCCCACCCATCCGGTCAGGTGCAGCGTCATTCCCTTGAACTCGGCGAAGGCCGCGATGGGAACCTGGCAATTGCCTTCGAGCGCGCGCACCACCGTGCGCTCGGCAATGACGCTGAGCGTGGTCGGTGTGTCGGCCAGTCGGGCGACGAGGTCGATGACGTCGGTGGCGTCGGCCCGGCATTCGATAGCGAGGGCGCCTTGCGCCGCAGCGGGCAGCCAGTCGGGGGCGGTGAGGCGCTGGGCGATGCGGGCGCCCAAGCCGAGACG
>JBGTIG010000296.1:0-2127 GCA_041745755.1 Lysobacterales bacterium | reverse complement strand
TGCTGCAGATGTCGCAGGCGCGGGGATTCTGCGTCGGCGGCACCCTGCATATCGTCATCAACAACCAGGTCGGATTCACCATCAGCCGGCCCGACGACGCGCGCTCGACGCTGTACTGCACCGACGTCGCCAAGATGGTGGGCGCGCCGGTGCTGCACGTCAACGGTGACGACCCCGAGGCGGTGCTGTTCTGCGCACAGCTCGCGCATGATTTCAGGCTGACGTTCAAGCGCGACGTGGTGATCGATCTGGTGTGTTATCGCAAGCACGGTCACAACGAAGCCGACGAGCCCGCGGCCACCCAGCCGCTCATGTACCGGAGCATCCGCGCCCACAAGTCGACTCGGGAGCTGTACGCGGAACGCCTGCTCGCCGATGGCGTGATCACGGGGGAAGCCGCACAGGGTCTGGTCGATGCCTACCGGGCCAAGCTCGACGCCGGCGGTTCGGTCGCCGATCTCGCCCAGGCCGAACCGGGTCCTCCCTCCTGGGGGTGGGGGGCCTACCTCAATGGATCGCTGTCGGACAGCGCCGACACCGGCGTGCCGGCAGCGACGCTCGCGAAGCTCGCGCAGGCCATCTGCGCGGTGCCGGCCGACTTCGAGCTGCAGTCGCGCGTCGCCAAGGTCTACGACGACCGCGCGAAAATGGCCGCCGGCGAGCTGCCGATGGACTGGGGCTTCGCGGAGAACATGGCCTACGCATCCTTGCTCGCCGACAATTTCAAGTTGCGGCTGGTGGGCCAGGACACGGGCCGCGGCACCTTCTTCCATCGGCATGCCGTACTGCACGACCAGCTGACCGGCCGTACCTCACTGCCGCTGGCCGCGCTGGCGCCGCATCCCGACGATCTCGAGGTCGTCGATTCGCTGTTGTCGGAAGAGGCAGTGATGGCTTTCGAGTACGGCTACGCCACCACCGATCCGAATACGCTGGTGATCTGGGAGGCGCAGTTCGGCGATTTCGCCAACGGCGCCCAGGTCGTCATCGATCAGTTCATCTCGTCCGGCGAGGCCAAGTGGGGCCGGCTGTCGTCGCTGACGCTGTTTCTGCCGCACGGCTACGAGGGCCAGGGTCCGGAGCACTCCTCCGCGCGACTGGAGCGCTTCCTCCAGCTCTGCGCACTCGACAACATGCAGGTGGTGGCGCCCACGACGCCAGCCCAGATGTTCCACCTCATCCGCCGCCAGATGGTGCGCACCGCGCGCAAACCGCTGATCGTGATGACGCCGAAGTCGATGCTGCGGCACAAGCTTTCGGTCTCGGCGTTCGCGGATCTTGCGACCGGCGGATTCAGGAACATGATCGGGGATTCCAACAGCGGTGCGAACGGCGCGCGCAAGACCCGGCGGGCGGTGCTGTGCAGCGGCAAGGTGTACTGGGACCTGCTCGAAGCCGCGCAATCGGGCGGGATCAAGGACGTCGCGCTGGTACGTGTCGAGCAGCTCTACCCTTTTCCGCGCGATGCGGTACGCGCCGAACTCGAACGTCTGGGCTCGCCGCGCGACATCGTCTGGTGCCAGGAGGAACCCATGAACCAGGGCGCGTGGTACCAGGTCCAGCACCACGTGCGTGCGTGCATGTCGGGTCGGCAGTCGCTTTACTACGCAGGCCGGGCCAGGTCGCCCGCTCCGGCGGCAGGCCACCACGCCACGCACGGCGCGGAACAGGTTGCATTGGTCCAGCAGGCGCTGACCGCGCAGTTCGATCCTTCGCCCGTGGTCGAATAGGCGCACCCTTGGCCACACCGCTGCGGTTGTCCCGCTCGATGCTCCGAACGCCCCATCTTCGCTTCAGGAATTCAAGACATGCCGATTGAAGTCAAAGTGCCCGTGCTGCCGGAATCGGTGGCGGATGCGACCATCGCGACCTGGCACAAGCAGCCCGGCGACGCCATCAAGCGCGACGAGAATCTGGTTGATCTGGAAACCGACAAGGTCGTACTGGAAGTGCCGTCGCCCGTCGACGGAGTGCTCAAGGAGATTCGCGAGCAGACCGGAAGCACGGTGACCAGCACGCAGGTGATCGCCCTGGTGGAGCAAGGCGTCGCGCCGGCCGCGTCCAAGGGGAAAAAATCGGAGCCGCCCACCGCAGCTGCGCAGCCGAAGGCCGGCGCGGCTCCGGCCG
>JBGTIG010000295.1:0-7661 GCA_041745755.1 Lysobacterales bacterium | reverse complement strand
GCCCCGCACTCGGCGATCTCGAGGTTGTGCGTGGGGACCAGCAGCAGGCGGCTGCGCGCGCCGGGTTGATGGCCGCTGCGACCGGCTCGTTGAAGCAATCGCGCCACCGAGCGCGGACTGCCTATCTGGACAACCAGATCGACCGGCGAGAAGTCGACGCCGAGATCAAGCGAGGATGTCGCGACCACGCACCGCAAGCTGCCAGCGGCAAGCGCGGCTTCGACCCTTTCCCGCTCGATGCGCGCGAGCGAACCATGGTGAATCGCGATCTCGTCCACCCCATCGGGCCATACCGCAGCCAGCGCCTGGTGCCAGAACTCCGCTTGCGATCGAGTGTTCGTGAACACCAGTGTGCTGCGCGCACCGAGTACCGCGTCGAGCACGCGTGGGAGTTGCGACAATCCGAGGTGACCGCCCCACGGAAACCGTTGCGTGATTGCGGGTAGCGCCGTCGCTAGGTGCATCGGGCGACGCGCGGGCGACTGGATGAGCACGCCATCGTGTCTGACGCCGAGAAGGTGCCGCATCGCGATTCCGGCGTTGCCCAGCGTGGCGCTGAGGCCCCAGATACGGAGTGCAGGCCGCAGTGCACGAATGCGTGCGAGCGCGAGCTGCAGCAACACACCGCGTTTGTTCCCGAGCAACTCGTGCCATTCATCCACCACCACGCATTGCAGCAGCTGGAAACGCTCGGCGTGGGAGGCGTGCGAGAGGAGGAGCGAAAGGCTTTCCGGCGTCGTGACCACTACCTCGCAGGCGCCGCGCGCGACGCGCGCGCGCTCGGTCGCACCGCTGTCACCGGTGCGCCGAAGCACTCGCCAATCGAGGCCCATGCCGACCGCGATTGCCGAGATTTGCCGCTGGATGTCCGCCGCCAGAGCGCGCAGCGGCGTTATCCAGAGCAAGCGCAGCCCGCGCGGATCGCCCTGTGCCTGCGCTTCGATGATGCTCGCACCCAGCGCTGCCAGCGTCTTGCCGCTTCCGGTCGGTGCGACGACGAGGCCGCTCTGTCCCGATACGCCTGCCTGCCAGGCCGCTGTCTGGAAAGGCGCGACGCGTATCCCGGAAGCCCGGAGGCGCCGGCGCAGCGGGGCGTTGGCGCGCCGTCCTGCGGCGTCAGTCACCGACGGCGAGGCCGGCAAGCGTGCGCAGATTGTCCAGTGAGTCGGCTTCCTGCGGGTTCTTGTCGCGACGCCAGCGCAGGATCCGCGGGAATCTCACCGCAACGCCCGACCTGTGGCGTTTGGATAACTGTACCGCCTCGAATGCGAGTTCGAATACCAGCGATGGCTGGACCGAACGCACCGGACCGAATCGCTCGATCGTGTGGGTGCGGATCCAGCGATCGAGTTCAAGCAGCTCGGCGTCCGTGAGGCCCGAATACGCTTTCGCGAAAGGGACCAGCCCGTCGCCCTGCCAGAGCGCAAAAGTGTAATCGGTGTGCAACCCGGCCCGTCGGCCGTGGCCGGATTGCGCGTAGATCAACACCGCGTCTATCGTGAGCGGCTCGACTTTCCACTTCCACCAGTCACCTCTCTTGCGGCCATCGCGATACACGGAATCAAGCCGCTTGATCATCAACCCTTCGACGTTCCGCTCGCGCGCGAGACTGCGATGCGCACCGAGTTCAGCCCAGTTCCGAAAACGCACTTGCTCGGAAAGTCCTATCGCTGCGTTTCCCGGGATGGACGCGATCATATTCTCGAGCGCCGCGCGTCGCTCCGAGAGCGAATGCTGTCGAAGATCCCGGCCGCCGCCTTCAAGCAGATCGTAGGCGAGCAATCGAGTCGGGGTGGACGTGACGAGATTCGCGCCCGGCTTCAGGCGATTGATGCGGGGTTGCAGCCGGATGAAGGGCAGCGGCATCGATTCGCTCCAGGCGAGGATTTCGCCATCGAGCACACAGTTGTCGGGAAGCGACATCGCCGCTGCCTCGATCTCGGGAAACCGACCCTCCAAATCCTCGCCGCCTCGCGACCAGATCAGGGACCGACCCCCGCGGCGCAGCAGTTGCGCGCGGATGCCGTCCCACTTCCATTCCGCCAACCAGTCCTCCGCATCGCCGAGCGTCGCTGGATCGCCTTCCAGCGGCGAGGCCAGATAGAACGGATATGGCGTTGCCGCGCTGTCCTCCCCGGAGTCCTCAAGAGTTGAGATCAATGCCATGAAGGCTTCCGCGCCTGGCAACCATTTACCGCCGAGTCGCCGGGTAATGCGCTCCACTGCAACACCACTGGCATCCGCGAGAGCCAGGGCGACCATCCGGGCGGACACCCCGACCCGAAGGGCGCCGGTCAGGAGCTTGTTCAACACGAATCGCTCGGCTTGCGGGAGCCGCCGCCACGCATCCGCCAGCCACACGCGCCGAACTTCGTCGTCTGCGGACGTCATCGCACGGATACGCTCGATCCACTGGCTGAGTGGAACTTCGTCGACGTCTGCGTCGTGGGTCTCCGCAACGCTTTCGACCAGGAGTGTGAGACATTCGGCAAGGTCGCCGACCTGCGCGTGCGACTCTGCGACGAGCCACGAAGGAAACCCGGTGACCTCGCTCGCGAGTTCTCGCAGGGCCGCGGCTCCCATCAGTCTCGGCAGCTTGCCACCGCGGAGGAGTTGTACTGCCCACGCTGCGTCGGCTGGAGAAGCCGTGCGGAAGTACTGGGCGAGTGCGGCGCGTTTGGCGAGCGTCGAGGTCGTCTCGTCCAGAGTCGCGTACAGCCTGGAGAATGAACGCATCAGCTTTCGTCACCGATGTGCGTTCGCAGGGAAGTCGCCTCGATTCCAGTCTCGCGGAGGTGGCGCGCCAGCACTTCCTGCTGGCCGTGGGTGGTGAGCACACGCCGCGCACCCGTCTCGCGAACGGTGCGCACAAGATCGAACCAGTCGGCATGATCCGACAGCACGAACCCGCGATCGTGGCCGCGTCGGCGGCGATGTCCGCGTATCTGCATCCATCCGGAGGCGAAGCCCGTTTCCACGTCGGCGAATCGCCGCATCCAGGGTGAACCCGCCGCCGAAGGCGGCGCCAGCACGAGCTGCCCGACGAGTTCGGGCGCGCGCCTGTCGCCGACCGGAAGCGCAGGCAGCATCGAGACTCCGGCATCGCGATACAGCTGCGTCAGCGCCACCATCGCGCCGTGCAGCAGCACCGTTCTGTCGGTGAGACGCGCGAGTTCGGCCAACAGCCGCTGCGCTTTTCCGAGTGCATAGCAAAGCAGTAGCGCGGAGGCACCGCGCGACTCGCAGGCGTTCCACCACTCGAGGATCTGCGCCGCGACGTCACCGGCTTCCGGCCACCGGTACACCGGATAGGCAAAGGTCGCCTCGGTGATCAGAGCGTCGCAGGGCACAACCTCGAAGGGCGCACAGGTGGGATCGGACTGACGCTTGAAGTCGCCGGTCACCACCCAGGTTTCGTCGCCCACCGCTACCCGTACCTGCGACGAACCGAGAATGTGTCCAGCCGGATGCAGGGAGACCGTGGCCGCACCGAATCGTCGGCCCTCGCCATAGCGGAGGGTTTCGATTTCCCCGTCCATCCCGATTCGCGCGCGAAGAATGCCGATGCCTGCGGACGCAGCAACGTAACGGCCCATTCCGGCACGGGCGTGATCCGCGTGCGCGTGGGTTATGACGGCGGTATGCACCGGTCGCCAGGGGTCGATCCAGAACTCGCCGGCAGGGCAGTACAGCCCCTCCGCACGAAGCTGGAGCAGATCTCGATGCATGGGGAAAGGGGCGCCCTGAATCGGCGGATTGGACCAGCGGCGATTCTCGCGTGCTGAGACGCTCAGCGCCAAGATTAATATGTATTTTAGATAGGTGTCGTATCTAATTGAATAGTATACATATACGTCATCGGAGAAGCGTCTGCAAGTCCTGCGGAATGCTGCGTGCCCCGTGCATTCTGGCGATGGCGTCGAGCAGCGCACGCGCGTGCTCGTTATCGCCCCGGGCCCGCGCAGCGCGTACCGCGATCAGGGCCGCTTCAAGCGAGGTGGAGGCGTCTTCGATGGAGTCGACGCTGACGGGATCGACGTTCCTCTGATCCACCGGGGTGACCGGGGTCTCCCCGAGGGCTGCGGGGGCCGCACGCGACTCCTGCTTGCGTTCTGGCAATGAATCCGATGGCGGCGGCGTCGCGAGGGGAGGCGCGGGATCAGCTCGGGGCAAATCCTGGCCGGGTATTTCCTTATCGAGCGGGCCGTCCGCGAATCTTCCGGAAGGACGCGCTGCGGACTGCACTTCGGCGGCCGATTTCAGGGTGGGAAGACTTTCCTCATCGGCGGCGCCGAGCGCGGTTCCCAACGCCGCCGCGTCGGTTGCCGTCTCCGCTTCCGCAGCTTCCGCGCCTGCTCGGGCGTCAGTGCCCGGTGCGGCGTTCCCGCGGCCCAAGGTCACGCCAACTCCGCTGCCTGCTTCCGCGTCGGCCTCTGCTTCCCCCGTCGCACCTGGAAACGGCCGTGCAGCGGAACGCGGGGGAGCCTGCCGTTCCCGCCGGTTGGCGTTTTCTGCGGCGCCTGCCGAAGTGGCCGGAGAATTCGCGGCCGGCGACATCGGCTCGGGCGCTGCGCGTCCGGGTTCCGCCGGCAACGACGCGTCGCGCGATGACGGCGTTGGCGATGGCTCGTACCGGTCCGTCATCGCGGCCCTGGACTTCGGCTTCGCAGGCGAATCTCCCTCCTCGAAGGCGGGGCGCATCGTCGGCGCCGCTGCGGAATCCGGCGCCGCGATCGGAGTACGCGTTTGAAACTCGATCGCGCGCCACGACAGGCCGAACGCGAGCACCGCCACCGCGGCCGTCGCGAGGCGACTGGTCCAGCGCAGCGATCTTCGGCGACTACCCGCAGGGTTGATCGCGTGGGCGGCTGCCAGCACGCGCGCTTCGATTTCCGGCGGGGGCAGCGCGCGCGGCAGTTCGGCGTATGCGCGCAGGGCGATGTCTTCGTCGCGCCCCATTTCGTTCCCGGAAGTCATGCGCCCAGCGCCTCGCGCAGTCGTGCGTAGGCATACCGGAGCCGGGACTTGGCGGTCTCCGCGCCAACCCCGGTGAGTTCCGCGATTTCGTCGTGTCCGAGCCCGAACTCGGCGCGGAGGAGGAATGTTTCGCGCTGCGACTCCGGCAGGCTGGCAAGCGCGATCTCGAGCCTGCGGGCGGACTCGAAGCGGGACAACGCGACCTCTGGAGTCGGATCGGAGTCGGCTGTCGACTCGATCAAGGCGTCTGCGGATTCTCCCGATTGCTCGGGACGGGCCTGCCGCAGGGTATCGATGGCGCGGTTGCGCGCAATGCGCAGCAGCCAGGCCCGAAAAGGCACGGTCGGTTGCCAGCTCGATCGATGCGACACCACCCGCAGCCAGACATCCTGAAAAACCTCGTCCGCGAGCGCGCGCCGGGGCAACAGCCGAAGCAGCAGCCGGTAGAGCGGCTGGCGATGCCTCGCGTACAGGCGGTCGAAAGCGGCATTGGAGCCGCCAAGGTACTGCTGCATCAACACTTCGTCGGTAATCTCAGAGGGCGCGGAAGGCTCGACAGACCCCGTTGGCGCGGTACTTGCGGAATTGGCAAGAAGCGCGGGATTCTGCCGTTCCAATCCGAGACGCGGAAGGGATGCCTCCGGGGTTTCCATCGTGATTACCGTGAAGGCTTCGCCCATGCACTGTCGAGAATGCGCTCCCGCGGCGCCCGATGCAATCGGGCGAGCGCCTCGCTTTTCGGACCCGCTGCCGCCGCAGCTTCACTCGGTGCATACTTCCGCCTGTGGCACGGGTTCACCGGACTGAAACCCAGGGAAATCGATGCGCCAACAAGAACAACTCGGTTCCACGGTTCGGTCGCTGGCACCGGGTTGGATCGCCGCTTTCGTCTTCGCGATCGGCATCAGCGTCACGCTGGGGCTCGCGCAGGGAAACGAACGCCAGAAGGTCTCACGCTCAGAGCGCGACGCGGCCGGTGTGGCCCGATCGCTGGCGTTGGCGATCGAACGCTATACCGCGCTGCTGGCAGTTCGCAGTGAAGCCCTGGCGGCACTGGTCGAGGTCAAGCCGGACATCTCGACCGAACAGTTGCAGCACTATGCCGCTCGAGTGACTAACGGCGATTCGACTTTTCGCAACCTTGCGCTGGCTCCCGATGACGTCGTGAGTTTCGTGTTCCCGCTCGCCGGCAACGAGGCGGTGCTGGGCGTGGACCTCTCGCAGCAATCGGGACAGAGCGAGGCGGTGCGGCGGGTACGCGAGGAGCGACGGACGGTCCTTGCGGGGCCATCCAACCTGATACAGGGTGGCGTCGGTTTGACCAGCCGGTCGCCCGTGATCCTGCTCGCTCCGGAATCGGAAGGGGGTTCGCGCTACTGGGGCATGGCGGTCCTGGTAGTCGATTACGAAGCGATGCTGAAACGCGTCGGGTTCGAGGAAGCATCGAAATCCTATCGCGTGGCGATGCGTGGCCGGGACGCAGCAGGTGCGACGGGCGAAGTCTTCCACGGCCGACCGGACCTGTTCGAGCAATCGCCCGCGACCGCACGCGCGACGGTGCCGGGAGGTTCATGGCTGGTGGCGGTCCGACCGAAAAGCGGCTGGGCCGGAAACAATCTGCTGACCTCTCCCATCGTTCCCCTGGGGCTGGTGCTGACGCTGCTTTTCTCCGCGCTGGGCTGGCGCATTGCCTCGGACAGCGTGGCCATCCGTGAACTGGCCATGCGCGACCCGCTGACGCGTCTGCCCAATCGCCGACATGTGCAGCGGCAGGTGCAGGAAGCCCTGTCGCAGCTGGGCAAGGAAGTGCATTGCGGCGCCGTTCTCCTCATCGACCTCGATGACTTCAAGCCGGTCAACGATCTTCTGGGCCATCGAATTGGGGATGAAGTCCTGCGGGTGATCGCGGAGCGCATGCGGGCGGTGACCGGCGCGCGCGACTTCCTGGCGCGCATCGGGGGCGACGAGTTCCTGCTGGTGCACGCGAGCCCCTCGCAGCATTGCCGCGAGGACGTCGAAGCGACCGCCACGCGCCTGCTCGCGGCGATCGCGCAGTCGGTGCTGGTGGAGGATCACACCATCCGCGTCCGCGCCAGCATGGGCCTGGCGCTTTTCCCCGAGCATGGCCGCGATCCGACCATCCTCCGCGAGTGCGCGGACCGTGCCCTGTACCGGGCCAAGGCGGATGGCGGCAATCGCGCGCTGGTATACGTGCGGGGCGACCACGACATCGATCGCTCGAGTGGCAACCATCGCGCGTTGCCGGAGTAGGCCCGGGCCTCGGCCGGCGTCTACCGGCCAGGCTTCTAGCGGTCGCGAATGACCAGCAAGCGGATCTCGGTCATGTCCTCGATCGCGTAGCGCACGCCTTCGCGTCCAAGCCCGGAGTGCTTCACCCCGCCGTAGGGCATGTTGTCGACGCGGAAACTCGGGATGTCGCCGACAATCACGCCGCCCACCTTCAACCGGTCCCAGGCGCGCATCGCGTGATCCAGGCGGGCGGTGAAGACGCCGACCTGCAAGCCGAACTCGCTGTCGTTCACCGCATCGAGCGCATCCTCGAAATCGTCGAACGGCTCGATGAAAGCCACCGGCCCGAACGCCTCCTTGCGGTACAGGTCGCAATCGTGCGGCACGCTCTCCAGCAGCCAGGCGGGCAACAGGTTGCCTTGCCGCTCACCGCC
>JBGTIG010000294.1:0-11611 GCA_041745755.1 Lysobacterales bacterium | reverse complement strand
ATCGAGGCCGGACTCCTGCGCGGCGGTGAGCGTGGCCTGCGCCGCGCGCAGCGCATCGAGATTTCGCCGAAGCCGGGCTTCCGAATTCGCGCGGGCTTCGGGATCGGAAGCATCGACGGGCGCCGGCTGCAGTTCGTCGGCGGCGAGCGATGCCGGTGAGTCGGACTGCGCGTGGACCGGCGACCAGAGCAGCAAGGCCAGGACCCCTAGGAGTCTGGGCGGCAGAAATGTTCGAGGCGAAACCGTGACAGCGAGGGTTGCAGGAAGTGATCGGACGAGGCGCATACCCGTAGGTCTATAACGAGTTCGAGCGCCTTCTGAAGCCCTCGATGGTGCGGTTGCAGCCCGGACGGCTTCTGCCGCCCAGACTCCCAGGCTGCAGGCAAGACACGGCGTCGTGCGCGCGCGTACGGCCCGTCGCCAGGTCACGACCGCGTCAGCAGCGACCTGCCGCGCATCTCCGCGGGCGCAGCGAGCCCCATGAGCTCGAGCACGGTCGGTGCAAGGTCGCTGAGCGCTCCACCCTCGCGCAGTCCCGACGTCGATGGCGCGCCGAACAGCACGAGCGGCACCGGCCCGGCCGTGTGCTGGGTGTGCGGCTGTCCGTCGTCGTCCACCATCCGTTCGAGATTGCCGTGATCCGCGGTGACCAGCATCGCGCCGCCGACCTCGCGGAGCGCCTCGCGCACCGCGCCGAGCGCCACGTCCACTGCCTCCGCCGCCTTGATCCCGGCCTCGAAGACGCCGGTGTGGCCGAGCATGTCCGCATTGGCAAGGTTGCAGACGATGAGGTCGAAAGTGCGTGCGCGAATCGCTGCCGTCAACCGGGCCGTGACCTCGGGGCAGCTCATCTCGGGCTGGAGATCGTAGGTCGCGACCTTCGGACTCGGCACCAGGATGCGCTCCTCGCCATCGAAAGGTTGCTCGCGTCCCCCGTTGAAGAAGAACGTGACGTGCGCGTACTTCTCCGTTTCGGCGATGCGCAGCTGCGTGCGCCCTTGCGCCGACACGAACTCCCCGAGCGTATTGGCGAGGGGATCGGTTTCGAAGCCAACGGCGCTGACCGCCAGGTTGTCGGCGTAGCGCGTAAGCGTCACGAACGCGCCGAGCGCGGGCACACGCCCGCGGTCGAAAGCGTCGAAGTCCTCGCGCACAAAGGCCGCCGTCAGCTGGCGCGCGCGGTCGGCGCGAAAATTCATGAACACCACCGCGTCGCCGT
The DNA here is from genome assembly GCA_041745755.1 of Lysobacterales bacterium. Classification (GTDB taxonomy): domain Bacteria; phylum Pseudomonadota; class Gammaproteobacteria; order Xanthomonadales; family Ahniellaceae; genus JBBQNY01. Next base: position 10,392 of record JBGTIG010000294.1, on the reverse strand, counting down.
CCCTGATCGCTGCGGGCTGCCCGATCACGACCGGCTGCACGAATTCGTCTGTTTCCCCGCGCGCGTAGGCATCGGACAGTGCCGTGCGCGCGTCCGGCGCGTGCCACGCCGAATCACCGTGGGCAATGGCGCGCCACGCAGGTTCGATGCGTTCCCAGCGCTGGTCGCGATCCATCGCGTAGTAACGCCCCGAAACGCTGGCGATGCGCGCGCCTGCGATGCGGTCGACATGCGCCTGCAGTCGGTCGATGCTCGCCGGCGCACTTTGCGGGGGGGTGTCGCGTCCGTCGAGCATGGCGTGCACGGCGATCGACGGAACGCCGCCGCTGCCGGAAGCCAGGTCCAGCAACGCATGCAGGTGATCCTCGTGGCTATGCACGCCTCCGGACGACAGCAGGCCCATCACGTGCAGGGTGGCGCCCGGTTCGCGCGCGACGCGCAGCGCATGCAGCAGGCCCGGATTCCGGTGGAAACTCGAGTCGCGTATCGCCTCGTCGATGCGCGTCAGTTCCTGGTACACCACGCGCCCGGCCCCGATGTTCATGTGGCCGACTTCGGAGTTGCCCATCTGTCCCTCAGGCAATCCCACGCGCAGCCCGTGCGTGTCGATCAGTGTGTGCGGGCAGTCGGCGAGCAGGCTTCGCCAGTGCGGGCAGTCGGCCTGGGCAATGGCGTTCCACTCGGACTCCGCGCGTTCGCCCCAGCCGTCGAGGATCAACAGCAGGATCGGGCGCGGAATCGCGCGGACAGCCGGGTCGGAAGTCAGGGGGTCGGACGGCATATCGTCATCCTATCCGACACTTCGTAAAATACGGGTGCGTTGCCTCGCCGCACGCCCATCGTGCATGGATCGGGACGTGGCGCGGCCGGCGCCTTCTGACCGGTACCGGAGAATTCCATGCGTGGCCTTGCGTTGACCCTTCTGATTTCCGCGACCGTGCTCGCCATTCCCGTCGCCAGCGCGCGCGACTATGGCGATGTCGACAAGGTGAATGGCGGCATCTCGATCGAGAATGGCTCGACCGCCGGCAGGCTCGAGACGGTCAATGGCGGCATCCGCATCGGCGATGACGCGCGTGCCACCTCCGCCGAGACGGTCAATGGCGGCATCAGGATCGGGGCGCGCTCCGAGGTGGGCTCAGTCGAAACCGTCAATGGTGGCGTGCGCATCGACCGCCGCAGCGTGGTCACTGGCGATATCGATTCCGTCAACGGCGGCGTGCGCCTTGCGCCGCTGGCGGAAGTGCGCGGTCACGTGGAGAACGTCAATGGCGACGTCATCGTGGACGCGGCGCGGATCCACCGCGGAATAGCGACGGTCAACGGCGACGTCCTGCTCGACCGCGGCGCCCAGGTCTCCGGCGGCGTGCATGTCGAGAAGTCGACCGGTTGGGGCAGCCTGGTGCAGTGGGGAACCCGCGATCCGCAGCGCGTCGTGGTGGGGCGCAACAGCGTCGTGCAGGGCGAGATGCGCTTCGAGCGCGAGGTGCGACTGTTCGTGCATCGAACGGCGCGCATCGGCCGCGTGATCGGCGCCACGGTCGAGCGCTACGACACCGACGAACCCCCGCTCTGAAGCGGCTTTTCCGGCAGCGCGGCACTGGAGCCTCCGTCGGTGCCGCGCCGCGCTCGCGCGCCGAAAGGGAAACCGGCATAACGAAAGGCTAACGTCGGTACGCCGGGCGCGGCCTATGATGCGTGCCTTCCCGTTTCCGGAGTGACCGATGCGTCTGGTTCCCGTCGTATTGCCGTTGCTTGTCCTCGTTCTGGCCGCGTGCAATCGCGAACCCCCGACGCCGCCGGCAGCGGCCGCTCCCGCGACTCCCAAGGCGGCGGTTGCGAGCACGGAACCGCACCGGTTTTCGCCGTCGATCAACAGCGCGGATTTCGCCGCGCATGTCCGCACGTTGTCCTCGGACGAGTTCGAAGGGCGCGCACCCGGTTCGATCGGCGAACGCGCGACCACGACGTACCTCAAGGATCAGTTCGAGCGGCTCGGGCTCTCACCTGGCAACAACGGCAGCTTTTTCCAGCGCGTGCAGATGGTGGAAACCACCGCGCTGCCCGGCTCTGCCTTGTCGATCACGGTCGGCGGCACCACGCAGAATCTGAAGATCGGTACGGACGCAGTCCTCGGCACTCGAACGGCGAAAACTGAAATCACTGCCGACGACAGCGAGCTCGTGTTCGTCGGCTACGGCGTGGTCGCACCCGAAGCGGACTGGAACGACTACGAAGGGCTCGACGTCAAGGGCAAAACGGTGGTGATCCTGGTCAACGATCCCGGCTTCCTGCGCGGCGACGAAACCCTGTTCAAGGGCCGCGCGATGACGTACTACGGACGCTGGACCTACAAGTTCGAAGAAGCCGCGCGCCAGGGTGCGCTTGGCGCCTTGATCGTTCACGACACCGAGCCTGCGGCGTATGGCTGGGATGTGGTGAGGAATTCCTGGTCCGGCGTCCAGTTCGACCTGACGCCCGCCGACGACCCCGAGCCACGGCTGGATTTCCAGGGTTGGCTGAGCGACGACGCGGCAACGAAGCTGTTCGCAGCTGCGGGACAGGACCTCGCCGCCCTCAAGCTACGCGCCGACGCGCGCGGATTCGTGGCCCAGCCGCTCAACGCGACGGTGGACGTGACCCTCACCAGCAGCATCGCCTACAAGGCGAGCGAGAACGTGGTGGCGGTGCTGCCGGGTGCGAGCAATGCCAATGAAGCAGTGCTGTACATGGCTCACTGGGACCATCTCGGCAAGCACGAGGGCGAGCCCGGCGACAACATCTACAACGGCGCCATCGACAACGCGACCGGGGTTGCCGGGGTGCTGGAAATCGCCGAGGCAATGGTTGCGCAGGAGCCCGCACCGGCGCGTTCGGTAATCTTCCTGGTGCCGACGCTGGAAGAGTCCGGTTTGCTCGGATCGCGCTACTTCGTGGCGCATCCGACCATGCCCCTGACAGGCATCAAGGCCGTCATCAACATGGATGCCATGTTCGTGGGCGGCCGCACGGCGAACGTCGGAGTGGTGGGTTCAGGCCAGTCGAATCTCGAGGATGCGCTGGCGGAAGCGATCGCGCCGCAGGATCGCGTGATCACGCCGGAAGCCACGCCCGAGAAGGGATTCTATTTCCGCTCGGATCACTTCAATTTCGCCCGCCGCGGCGTGCCCGCGCTGTACGCGAAGAGCGGCAACGACCTGCGCGACGGCGGTGCGGCTGCCGGCGACGCGATGGCGCGCGACTACGTCGACAACCGGTACCACAAGCCCGGCGACGAGTTCGATCCGGCGTGGACCTTCGAGGGCACGATCGAGGACCTGCAGGCGCTCTACGCCGTTGGCTTGCGCGTCGCGGCAGGCGAGTTCGAACCCGCCTGGCGCGACGACAGCGAGTTCAAGGCCGCCGGCGACGCTCTTCGCGACGCAAACGCCGCGCCTGCCGTTCCCTGAAGCCTCCCTTCTTCCCCCTGCAGCCTTCCTTCTCCCCGCGTGCGAATTGGTTTCCTTTCTCCCCGCACGCTCGGATTTGTCCCTTCTCCCCGCGTGCGGGGAGAAGGTGGCGCGCAGCGCCGGATGAGGGGCTGCATGAATCAACGTCGCAGTCGGCGAATTCCCCCCGCATTCACCCGGCGGAGGAGTCATGAGTGACGGGGTGCGGGACTCGATCGCCCGATTCTCAAGCCGCAGCCGGTGAGCACGCGCCTCGCGCCTTCTATCTCCGCGCCGGGCGTCAGTATCCGATCGTGGCTGCGCAACAACCCCTACGGATACCTCAGGGACACGCCAATCATTTTCGAAGATCTCAACGAGCCGTTTCGGTCTGCGGTTTGCGACGTTCCCAATCGTCACCCCAAGCCAGTTTTTGCATGGTAATCATTCGAAACCCACTGTATATCGCTGGACTTGATATTCTCCGAGCAGGTGATTTGACTGTTTGGAACGCGCATCGACTGCGGGTACTCTTCCCTTAAGTTGCCGGTCGGAATTCTTCAGGATGAACAGTTTCCACTACTTGCGTCCGTACACTGCGGTTGGCGCTGTGCTCTGGACTCTTGTGAGCCTCTTTCCCGCCATCGGCCATTCGGCGTCGGTTGATGTCACTTTGTTGACTCAAGCCCCGCCGAGCGAGACGGCAGCTGGGCCGAGCGAAGGCTTTGCGATATCGACAGACGGTCGCTTCGTCGGAGTGATAAGCGAGGCGAGCAACTTGATCGACGGTCAGATCGACGATTCATCATCCGAGGATGTCTTCCTTATCGACCGGGTGACGGGCGAAATCATGCTGGTCTCCCATGCCTTCGATTCAGACGTGACCGCGGTGGGTGCAACGTACTCCGATCTCGACATGAGCGCCGATGGTCGTTTCGTGGTGTTCTCCAGCAGATCGCCAAGGCTGGTCGCAAACTTCAGCGCACCACGGGTAGAGGCTGAACTGTACGTCTTCGACAGATCGAATCGCCAAGTGCAGCTCGTCTCGCGCGCGTTGGGCCAGACCACAACTGCTCCTGGTGCAGACGTCTTCTTGGGCAACATGACGGACGATGGACGCTATATCGCCTATACGAGTCCGGCGGAGGACATTGTCCCCGGGCTGGTCGCCAGGGAGTATTTCGACGTTTTTGTATTTGATCGCCTGACGGGTTCCACAGTCTTGGCTTCCCATGCTTCGGGCCGACCCGAGGTCGAAGTCGGAGGATCCAACGGACAGATTTCAGACGACGGTCGTTTCGTTTTGTTCCAATCCGGATCGACGTCGGTGGTGGAGGGTATCGTCGACCATAATGCGTCGAACGATGTGTTTCTTCTCGACCGAAACACTTCCATCACGCGCCTTGTTTCAAGTTCCGCCACCAGCTCTTCGACCACGTCGAATCGTGCATCTTTCGCAACCGCGATCTCGAAAGATGGTTCTGTGGTGGCTTTCTCGTCTGACAGCACGAATGTCGTCGCCGGTGTATCGGACGAGAACAATGCGCGCGACCTTTTTCTGATGAATCGCCACTCTGGGTCGGTAGCGCTTGTCTCGCGTGCCTTTGGAACCAGTTCATCCACACCTTTCAGTGGTCATTTGGTCAGCTACGTTCAACTCAGCGACGATGGCCGCTTCGTCTCTTACGGAACCGAAGCGAGCAACGTTCTTCCACCTGGAGTCGACACGAACGGCGAGTCGGATGCCTTTATTTTTGACACTCTGACATTTCAGACCCAACTGGTGTCGAGACGCGATGGCAATTCGAACGCCGTCGCGAACCGAGGCGGATACCCGTATGCCATTAGTTCGGACGGCCGCAGGGTTCTGTATGGCACGTATGCCGACAACGTGCTGTCTGGAATCATCGACGAGAATGGCCGATTCGACATGTTTGTCTTCAGTGCGGTCGACTCAACCACGCGACTGTTGACACACTCGCTGGCAGACTTGGATCGTACACTCGACTACGGTGGGTTCGCATACAGAATGAGCGCTGATGGCGCCTTCGTGTTGGTGCGTACCTTGGATCAACGGGTCGTGCCCGAGCTCGCGGACAACAACGGTTGGCGAGATGCCTTCGTTTTTGAGATCAAGTCGGGTGCACGAACTCTTCTCTCTGCCTCGCAGGTCCAATTCGTGACCGCGCTTAGTGGGGAGTCCCGAGCAGTGTTCCTTAGCCGAGACAACAGATACGTTCTCTTCGCCAGCGATGCGATCAACGCGATGACTGGACTGATTCACGAGAACGGGATTTGGGACGCCAACTACTTTCTGCGCGATAGAGTTTCCGGGGCAACCTCACTCATCACCAGATCGGCTTCTTCCCCTTTCCGTTCTGGCAACGGCGCCATGGGCGAAATGTTGATGACTCCGGACGCGTCACGATTTGCGTTCTCAAGCGAGGCGACGGACCTGCAGAGCGGCGTAGTCGATCCGACTTACGATTTCGACATATTTCTACACGAGCGAAGTGCGGGTACGACTCGGCTCGTATCTCACGTCGGGGGGTCAGCGCTGGTTGCTGCGAACTCGACCAGCGCTCTAGTGGACATGGATCAACAAGGACGGTTTGTGTTGTTCAATTCCGACGCGAGTGACCTTATTGAGGGGGTACAAGACCAGAACCAGCGCCTCGATGTCTTTCTGTATGACGCTGAGGTCGATTCCTCGATCTTGATCACGAGAGGCGTTGGGGCTGCGGGATCCGGAGCTGCAGGCTGGTCGTCCGGCGAAACAATCAGCGCAGACGGTCGGTTGGTCCTGTTGTCCAGTAGCGCGCCGAACCTGACTCCGGGCTTGTCCGACACTGTGGAATCGGAAGATGTTTTCGTCTTTGATCGAAGTTCCGGTGACATCCGCTTGGTATCGCACGTGGCAAGCACTCCGATGACGGCGGCCGGCCGCTCCCATGCCGAGGCGATGTCCGACGACGGAAGCATCATTGTTTTCACCAGCTTTGCGACCGATCTGGTCTCCGGTCAAACAGACACAAACGTCGCGAGCGATGTCTTCGTTCGCGATCTGGCTGCAGAGTCAACAATACTCGTGTCCCATGCCGCGGGCGCTCCGACGTCAGCGTCGAACGGACATTCCAGCGCGCCGCTGATCAGTGCAGATGGACGCAGAATCGTTTTCTATTCAAGCGCGACCGATATTGCAGACGGTCAATCGGGCATTTTCCTATACGACGTGCCAACCGGAGCAACACGCAAAATTGCCAGCGGTGGAGCGGAGGCAACCGCGATTTCCTTTGACGGGCAGCGCGTTTTGCTCGATTACTACGAGCGCATTTCCGCCCCTATGGCAGACGACAACTTGGCGCGCGACGTCGTCATCTACGACGCCATCAGCGATTCGATAGCGCTGGTTTCCCGCAGACTTGGAACAACGCTTGTAACTGCAGACGGAGCGTCGAGATCGGCAGGAATCAGTGACGATGGCCACAGTGTCTTGTTCCAAAGTCGCGCAACCGACCTTGAGAACGTCGCGCAGCATCCCGCGTTCTACAACGACGCATTCTTGGCCGAAGTTCGATTGGAGGGGATATTCGCGGACGGGTTGGAGTGATCCACGTTTGCGTGGGGATCACTTTGACAGGCGTGGATGGAATGCGGGCGTCGTCTAGGACTTTCCCACCGATCGGAATTTTAGGCAGCTACTTGGGTGACGCTTCTCCCAAGTGGGTAAACGGCCCCCTCCGATCGGCTTACGATCGCGAACTCGTCGCGGGCGGTGTTTGCGCTGGGTAATGCGCGCGCTTTGTTTGAGCGCGAGGGGCTTGACGCCTACGTGTGGTCTTCGTCGGTTTATAGTTCCTCAAGCTTCGCGAGGGTGGCGCGGCAAGTCGAGTGACCCGGCAGCCCAAACGGTCGCTAGCCGATGCGTTTCGCGGCGAACTCGAAGCTGCCGAAGTGTGAGAGCGCGACAATGTTGCCGGGAACGCGCATGACGAACAGATCGCCGAGGCCCTGATCGAAAACGAGTTCGACCGCTGCCCGCGAATTCGAGTAGTTGAGGATGGCCACAAGAGGCGCCGCCGAGTGCAAACTGCATGCGCCGCGCGATGCTGGAAAGCGCTTCCGGCGAGAGTTCGGAGAACGGAGGACTGAGCTAGGCGTGGAACTGCAGGCGCGCGAGTTCCGCGTAGAGTCCGTTCTGCGCCACGAGTTCCGCGTGCGTGCCGATCGCGACGATGCGGCCCTGATCCAGCACCACGATACGATCAGCCTTCAGTACGGTCGCCAGCCGATGCGCGATCACCAGCGTCGTGCGCCCCGCCATCGCGTGTTCCAGCGCAATCTGGATTGCGCGCTCGCTGTGCGCGTCGAGCGCGCTGGTGGCTTCGTCGAGCAGGAGGATCGGTGCATCCTTGAGCAGCGCCCGCGCGATGGCGACGCGCTGGCGCTGGCCGCCCGACAACCGCGCGCCGTGCTCACCGAGAAAAGTGCGATAGCCCTCCGGCAGCCGCATCAGGAATTCGTGCGCCTCGGCCTGGCCTGCGGCGCGCGTGACGGCCGCATCGTCGGCGTCGAGCTGCCCGTAGCGGATATTGTCCAGGGCATCGGCGCCGAAGATCACCGGATCCTGCGGCACCAGCGCCAGTTGCCCGCGAAGCGCCACCGGATCGACCTCACGAAGCTCGATCCCATCGACGCGGATGCTGCCGGAACTCGCGTCGAACAACCGCAGCAGCAGCGCGAGCACGGTGCTCTTGCCGGCGCCGCTCGGCCCGACCAGCGCAACGGTTTCGCCCGGCAGAACCTTGAGCGAGAACGCGGCGAGCGCGGCGGCGTCTGGCCGCGAGGGATAGTGAAAGGTGACGTCGTCGAACTCGATCGCCCCTGAAAGCCGCGAGGGAAGTGAGCGTGGCGCCGTCGGCGCCGCGATCGATGGCTCCTGCTCCAGCAGGTTCTGCAGCCGCGCCATGCCGCCGGCCGCACGCTGGACCTCACTCCAGGTTTCGGTCAGCGCGCCCACGGAACCCGCGCCAATCATCGCGTACAGCACGAACTGCCCGAGCACGCCGGGCGTCATGTCACCCGCGATCACGTCGCGAGCGCCACTCCAGAGCACCGCGGTGATCGCGCCGAACACCAGTACGATCACCACTGCGGTCAGCAGCGCCTGCAGGCGCACGCGCGAGCGGGCCGCCGCATAAGCGCGCGCGACGGCATCGCCGAAGCGCGTGCTCTCATACGACTCGCGCGCATACGACTTAACAGTGGCCATCGCGTTCAGCGTCTCACCCGCCCGCGCCTGCGCATCGGCCACGCGATCCTGGCTGACTTCGGAGCGTTTCTGCACCCGGCGTCCGAACAGCACGATGGGCAGCACGATGAGCGGAATGCCGATGGCGGCGAGTCCGGCCAGTCGCGGGCTCGTCAAGGCCAGTGCGATGGCGCTGCCGGTGAGGATCACCACGCTGCGGAGCGCAACGGAAAGCGAAGACGAGACCACGGTGCGCAGCAGCTCGGTATCGGAGGCCAGGCGCGACAGCAGCTCGCCGCTTCGCGTGATCTCGAAGAACGCGAGATCGAGCGTAAGCACGTGCGCGTATACGCGCGTGCGGAGGTCCGCGATCACGCGCTCCCCGAGCATGCTGACGAAGAGGAAGCGCGCGGCGGTCGCGAGCGCAAGCACCACCGCGACTCCCAGCAGGCCCGCGAACCAGCGATCGATCTCGGCAGCGGCGTCACCCCGGAACCCGCGATCGATGACGAAGCGGACGGCGACGGGCAGCGCGAGCGTGGCGGACGACGACAGCACGAGCGCGGCCAGCCACGCCGCAATCAGTCCCGGATACGCGCGCAGGTAACCGGCGAGTGCGCGCAGCGAGGTCAGTGCCACGCGCGGTGTCTTTTCGCCCGCGCTCATCGTGAATCGACCGGCGCGCGAGCTCGCGGACGCCCCGCGAACCGTTGTGTCCCGGACGTCGCGTCGACACGGGTGATGTGTGTCCGCAGCGCTTCGGCAAACTGGACGGGCCGCTCCATCATCGCCATGTGTCCGCATCCCTCGACGATCCTGACGGTCGGCGCGGGCCGGATACGCGCGAGCACGGCCGTCGAGGACACGTCGAGAATGCGATCCTCGCGACACCAGAGCACGAGCGTCGGCGCGTGAATCCGATCAAGCGAGCGTTCGAGCTGGAACGCGGCCTCGCCCTGCCCGAGGGAAGCCAGCACGCGCGCGTGAAAGTCGTGTCCCTCGACGTTGCGCTCGATCAGCAGGTCCTTCAGCCGCGGAGGCAGCAGTGGCGGCTCAAGGAACAGCTCGCCCATGAACGCATCGAACTCCGCGCGCGTGCCCATGTTGAACGGCGTCTCGCCTCGCTGCACGCGACGCGCGAACGCGTTGGGCTCGAAGCGCACGCCCGCGCTGTCGATCAGCGTGAGCGACGCCACGCGGCCGGGGTGCCTGGCCGCGAACACGCCGGCGATGTGCCCGCCCATGGAATGCCCCGCCAGGTGCACGCGGTCGAGCGCATGGGCATCGAGGAAATCCTCGAGTCGATCGACCTGCGCGCCTATGCCGTAGTCCGCGGTGTCGAGGCGCGACGATTCGCCCCAGCCGGGAAGATCCGGCACGAGTACACGTCGCGGCTCTCGCAGCGCCGCGAGCATCGGCAGGTAGTTCTCCTTGCTGCCGGTGAATCCATGCAGGAGAAGCAGCGGGGCGACAGCATCAACCCTCGCGTCCGACGAATCCGCCCCCCGCTCGAAACTCACCCATCGATGGTCGTCGACATCGATGACGTGCCTGGAAACGCCCGCTTGCCACGCCTGCCGGGCGAACTCCGCGCGCAGGAGCACGTCGGGTCGGAGCAGATACGTCGCCAGCGCGCCCGCGCCAATGAGAACGACGCCCCCGCACAACGCGCGCAGCGGCCATGGCCAACTTCGCCAGGGTCGGGCGATGCGA
>JBGTIG010000293.1:0-2514 GCA_041745755.1 Lysobacterales bacterium | reverse complement strand
GGCCTGCGGATCGGGCGCCTGCGCTGCCGTCGCCGTGCTGCGCGCCCGCGATCGCGTCGATGCGCGCGTGACGGTCGATCTGCCCGGCGGTAGTCTGTTGCTGGAATGGCCGGGCTCCGGCGCGCCGATGTGGATGAGCGGTCCGGCGGCCATCACTTTCGAGGGTCAATGGCATGAATGAGACTGCGCATGAGTGAGGCCGCGATCGATGCATTGCCTCGTCGCGAGGTCACGGCGTTCGAGGTGGCGAGTTTTCTGCGCCGCAACCCCGATTTCCTGTCGGGGTTTCCCGAACTCACGCTGACGCTGCGCATCCCTCGCGAGGAGGGGCCGACGACGTCGCTCGCGAGCTATCAGCTCGACGTGCTGCGCGACAAGAACCGCGGACTGCACCGACGCCTGACCGAACTCATATCGATCGCCGGCGAGAACGAGTTGCTGGTGGGCCGGGTGCATGCGCTGACGCTTGCGCTCATGCGGGCGCGCGGGGCCGGCGACACGCTCGGGCGGGTGGTGGCTACGCTCACCGAGGATTTTCATACCGAACTCGTGCGCGTTCTGCTGTTCCGCTCTGTCATCGACCAGCCCGACGGCGAGTGGCTGCGGGTGATTCCGCGCGAATCGCGGGAGCTTTCGCCGCTGGCGGATTTCATCAATCGCGGCGAAGCGCAGTGCGGTCGCCACGCGGCCGATCAGATGGCATTGCTCTTCGGCGAGCGCGCGGCGCAGGTCAAGTCGAGCGCCTTGATTCCGGTGCCGGGCCATGGCCTCGTCGCCGTCGGCAGTCTCGATCCGAATCGATTCCATCCGGGCATGGGTACCTTGTTCCTGAAACTCATCGCCGATGCCTTGGGCGCCGGACTCGAACGCTTCGCCGAAGACGCACACGCGCGCCCAGGCTGAGTGATCGCGCCAATCCACAGGCGGATGGCGACACGCGCGTCACCCGGAGCGGATAGACCGGCGATGGATACCGTTCGCGCGGCAGCGATCGGCGATTTTCTCGCTTACCTCCGCGTCGAGCGGCGTGTCAGCCCGCACACGCTTGCTGCCTATGCCGACGACCTCGGTCGCCTCGATGCCGCGGTCGAGTCGCAGGCACCCGGCACATCGTGGACGAGCCTTCAGGCTGAACAGGTGCGCGCGTTTCTCGCCGCAGATCATCGCGCGGGCCGCGCGCCACGCACGCTGCAGCGTCGCTTGTCGGCGGCCCGCAGCTTCCTCGCGTGGATGACCGCCGAAGGCCGCGTAAAGGCCAACGTCGCGGCGGGACTGCGGGCTCCCAGGGCGCCGCGTCGGCTGCCGCAGGTGCCAGACGCCGACCAGATGCAGGTGATGCTGGAAGCGCCCGACGATTCGCGGCTGGCGGTGCGCGACCGTGCGTTGTTCGAGCTCGTGTACTCCTCGGGCCTGCGGCTCGCCGAGGTGTGCGGCCTGCAGTGGGGAGAACTCGATTTCGAGGAAGGATTCGTACGCGTCACCGGCAAGGGCGGCCGCACGCGCGTCGTGCCGGTCGGCTCGCACGCGATTGCGGCGCTCACGGGGTGGCGCGAGACCACGCCTCACGCCGCCACCGATCCCGTGTTCGCGGGTCGCGGTGGCGCGGCCCTGTCGCCCCGGTCCGTGCAGGCGCGACTGTCCCGGTGGGCGATGAAGCACGGCGACGGCCGCCGATTGCATCCGCATCTACTCCGCCACGCGTGCGCCTCCCACGTACTCGAATCGAGCGGCAATCTGCGCGCGGTGCAGGAGCTGCTCGGTCACGCCGATATCGGCACCACGCAGATCTATACGCATCTCGACTTCCAGCATCTCGCGCGCGTCTACGACGCCGCGCATCCCCGCGCCCGCCGCAAAACCTGAGCGGGCCCGTCCCCGGTCGCCTTGCCGTCGCGCCTGCGCTTCCGGGCGGCGCCAGATACGCAACCAGAGGGTTGCGGATATTGCAGCCTTGGTCTATGCTCATGAGCAACCCGGAGGTTGCCCATGAAATCCACCGACAGCATCGAACGCGAAATACAGATCCACGCGCCCATCGTGCGCGTCTGGCAGGCCCTGACCGACTACCGGCAGTTTGGCGAGTGGTTCGAGGTCTCGCTGGAGGGACCCTTCGTGGCAGGCGCGGTCACCCGCGGCAAGACCACGTATCCCGGCTACGAGCACCTTCCCTTCGAAGCCAGCGTCGAGCGCATGGACGAGCCGACGCTGTTCTCCTTCCGCTGGCCGCAGTGCGACTTCGAGACGGGTGAGCGGCTCGACGAACCCGCGACGCTGGTCGAGTTTTTCCTCGAGGACCGGGGCGGCAACACGCTCGTTCGCGTCGTCGAGTCGGGCTTCGCGCAGCTGTCGCCAGCGGTTCGGGAACGCACCCTGCGCATGAACTCGGGCGGCTGGTCCGAGCAGATCGGCAATCTTCTGCGCTACGCGGAGCGCCCGTGACCGCCACTCCCCGCCGCGCCGCTGCGGTATTTGCGGCGCTCGGTGACGAGACCCGCCTGCGCGTGCTGCTGCGGC
>JBGTIG010000292.1:0-1835 GCA_041745755.1 Lysobacterales bacterium | reverse complement strand
CATCTGGTCAAGCGCGAGTTCGGCCCGTGGGTGTTCACCGCATTCCGCCTGCTCGCGAAACTGCGCGGGCTGCGCGGCACGCCGTTCGACATTTTCGGCTACACCGAAGAGCGCCGGGGCGAGCGTCGACTGATCGCGGAGTACGCGCCGCGCGTCGAAGCGCTGCTGCGCGACCTGACTGCCGACAATCTCGACACCGCGGTTGCGATCGCCTCGATCCCCGAACATATCCGCGGCTTTGGTCACGTCAAGGAAGCGCATCTCGTCGATGCGCGTGGGCGCGAAGCGGCGCTGCTGGCCGAATGGTCCGGCGCCATCGCAGACCCTGGTGTTCGCCGCGCCGCCTGACCGTCCGCCAGCGGACGATTGTCGGCTTTCCCGTCAAGTTGCAAGTTCGCGATGTAGGGAACTTTGTGCAGGGCGACGTAGCACTGCCCGGGGCGCCGGGTGGTATGCCTCACTTCGCAGCCATGCTCTTTGAGTCGCGCCAAGAAAAAACCCGCCGGCTTGCGCGCGGCGGGTTTTCCGCATCAGGCGGACGGCAAGCGCCCGCGAGGCTGTGATGCAATCAGGCGCGCGTGGTGCGCCAGGCGCCGAATCCTACGAGGCCGAGCACCAGCAGGATCAGCGCGATGAGGCCAGGCCCCGGTACAGCCACCGGCGGTGGCGCGCCCGTGCCCTGCAGCGTGATCGTCACCGGCGGCGCATTGCTGGTGACGGTCAGCGCTTGCGTGAACGGGCCATTGGCCGTCGGCGAGAAGCGGTACGTTACCGTGCAGGTGCCGGTGGTTGGCGCCAGCGTCTGGCCCGTGCAGTTGTCGGTGACCAGCGAGAACGGCGCCGTGGCCGGGGTGATCGCGGTGATCGTTACCGGAACATTTCCGGTGTTGGTCAGCGTCACCGTGGACGTGCTCGTGGTGCCGGTCGTCACCGAACCGAAATTGGCGCCGCCCGCGGGCGACACGGTGATCATCGGTGCGGGAGCGGGGCCGGCAGTCCCGCGCACGTTGAGCACGATGTGCATGTCGGGAAAGCCGATGGCGGTGGTTGTGGTCGGGGCGTTGATCCCGCAGGCAGGCGCCCGCAGGAAACTCGGACCGCTTTGTCCCGCGGCGTTCGAGCCGATGAAGAAGCTGTGGCCTGCCGTCTGCCCGTCGGGCGTGAGGACCTCCGCGACGAGTTGTGCGCCTGAAGGGACAGTGCCAGTAATCGGCACGGTCAGGATCTGCGCGGCCTGGTCCGCCACCGACACGCTCGCGGTGCCCACCACCGTCGCCGTGCCCGCCGGGAAAGATCCGCCGACGTTGGAATAGATGTTGATGGTGGCCGGCTGCGTTGTTGCCGGATCGCCGGCGTTGGCCGTCTCGATTCCGACTTCTATCGCGCAAGCGGTGAATCCCGTGGCGACAGCAAAGGCGCGGTAATAGCTGTTCTCGGCATGCAGGCCACCCGCGTTGCAGGAGACGCTGTTGCCGGCCGTGATCGCGTTGCTGGTGCTCTGCGTCAGCACCGCTGTGCCGCAACCGCCCAGCGCCTGGTTGGGGGAATTCTGTCCCGTCGGTGAGGGATTGGCCGAAAAGGTCTGTGCTGCGACTCCCGCGCACAGGAACCCTGAAACCAGAACTGCTGCAATGGAACGAATCATGGAACCACTCCCCGTCGGACAAGCGCGCGAGGATAACGCAATCCCCGGTCTGGAGCACTAGCCCGCTTGAGAACCTGGCCGGGTCACGGGCGGCGTCCGGAGGCGCGGTGTGAGCGCCGGGCGCGTCGCAGGAACTTGAGCGCAGCCTGTTCCCACTGGCGCGCGCCACGGGCGCCTTCCGCCGCGCGGT
>JBGTIG010000291.1:0-1806 GCA_041745755.1 Lysobacterales bacterium | reverse complement strand
GCCGATGTCGATCCGGTCGAGACTCGCGAGTGGATCGAATCGCTGCAGGCGATCATCGCCCGCGACGGCACCGGTCGCGCGCAGTACCTGCTCGAGCGGCTGGTCGACGAAACCCGGCGTGCAGGCGGCAACCTGCCGTTTGCACCGACCACGGCCTACATCAACACCATCCCGCCCTCGCAACAGCCGCCGATGCCCGGCGACGCCACGCTCGAGTGGAAGATCCGTTCGCTGATCCGCTGGAACGCGCTGGCGACGGTGGTGCGTGCGAATCGCAAGCCTGGCGAGCTTGGCGGTCACATCGCGAGCTTTGCCTCGAGCGCGACGCTGTACGACGTCGGCTTCAATCACTTCTGGCGCGCACCGGGCGAACAGCATCCTGGCGACCTGCTCTATATCCAGGGCCACTCCTCTCCGGGAATCTACGCGCGCGCCTTTCTCGAAGGCCGCATCAGCGAGGAGCAGCTCGATCACTTCCGCATGGAGACCGGCGGACGCGGCATATCGTCGTATCCCCATCCGTGGCTCATGCCGGATTTCTGGCAGACACCGACCGTCTCGATGGGGCTCGGGCCCATCAGCGCGATCTACCAGGCGCGCTTCTTCAAGTATCTCGAAGGCCGTGGACTCATGCCGCCGAGCGACCGCAAGGTCTGGTGCTTCATGGGCGACGGCGAGTGCGACGAGCCCGAATCGCTCGGCGCGATTTCGCTGGGCGGACGCGAGTCGCTCGACAATCTCTGCTTCGTCATCAACTGCAATCTGCAGCGCCTCGACGGCCCGGTGCGCGGCAACGGCAAGATCATCCAGGAACTCGAGGGAGCGTTTCGCGGCGCCGGCTGGAACGTGATCAAGGTCGTATGGGGCGGTTACTGGGATCCGCTGCTTGCCCAGGATTCGACCGGCGTGTTGCGCCAGCTGATGATGGAAACACTCGACGGCGAATACCAGAACTGCAAAGCCTTCGGCGGCGCGTACACGCGTGAGCATTTCTTCGGCAAGTATCCCGAGACCGCAGCGATGGTGGCCAACCTGTCGGACGAGGACATCTGGCGCCTCAACCGCGGCGGCCACGACCCGGCCAAGGTGCACGCGGCTTACGCGGCGGCGAGCGCGCTCAAGGGCCAGCCCACGGTCATTCTCGCGAAGACGGTCAAGGGCTACGGCATGGGCCAGGCCGGCGAGGCGCACAACACCACGCACAGCCAGAAGAAGATGGACACGGAGGCGATCAAGGCTTTTCGCGATCGCTTCCGCATACCGCTCGCGGACGCAGTCCTCGACGACGTGCCGTTCTACCATCCCGGGGCGGATTCGCCCGAGATCAAGTACCTGAAGGAACGCCGCGCCGAACTCGGCGGCTTCCTGCCGCAGCGACGGTCACGCAGTGACGAGTCGCTCGCGGCGCCCGAACTCGCGAGTTTCGAGCGCCTGCTGAAGGACTCGGGCGAGCGCGAGATCTCGACCACGATGGCGTTCGTCCAGCTGCTGAACATCATCCTGCGCGACAAGGCTGTCGGTCCGCGCGTGGTGCCGATCGTTGCCGACGAGGCACGCACCTTCGGCATGGAGGGACTGTTCCGCCAGATCGGCATCTACGCGCCGTTCGGGCAGAAGTACAAGCCCATGGACGCCGGCCAGCTCATGTTCTATCGCGAGGACCAAGCCGGCCAGGTGCTGCAGGAAGGCATCACGGAATGCGGTGCGTTCTCGTCCTGGCTCGCGGCCGCGACGAGCTACAGCACCAACAACCTGCAGATGCTGCCGTTCTACATTTTCTATTCGATGTTCGGCATGCAGCGCATC
>JBGTIG010000290.1:0-6599 GCA_041745755.1 Lysobacterales bacterium | reverse complement strand
CGGGGGGATCGTGCGCTGCGACCTCATCGCCGAAGGCATCATCGCGGCGGTCAAGGAGGTCGGGCTCGAGATTCCGGTGGTGGTGCGGCTCGAGGGGACGAACGTGGAACAGGGCCGCGATCTGCTGGCGAAGTCGACGCTACGGATCACTTCGGCGATCGACCTCAACGATGCCGCCGCGAAAGCGGTGGCGGCCGCGCGTGCGTAGTGGTTTTTCCTTTTCCCTGCGGTAGCGGAGAGAAGGCTTTTCCTGAGCTTGTCGAAGGGCCTGTCCTGAGCTTGTCGAAGTGTGCCCCGCGGGGGCGGATGAGGGGCCACCGCCTGTTCGCGCGGCCCCTCACCCGCCTTCGGCACCCTCTCCCCGCTTGCGGGGCGAGGGAAAAGCGGAAAGGCAAGAGCCGCCACTTCGACGCTCGCGGGGCGAGGGAAGAGCGGGAAGGCAAAGGCCGCTACTTCGTCGCTCGCGGGGCGAGGGAAAAGCGGGAAGGCAAAGGCCGCTACTTCGACGCACGCGGGGAGAGGGGGAAGCGGGAAGGCAAAGGCGCCGCTGGCGGGGAGAGGGGAAAGAAGTGAGGCGACAGCCGTTGCATCAACCACAAATCATGGAACACATTCGATGAGCGTACTGGTCAACAAGTCCACCAAGGTCATCTGTCAGGGCTTCACCGGCCAGCAGGGGACTTTCCACTCCGAGCAGGCGATCGACTACGGCACCCGACTGGTCGGAGGCGTGACACCGGGCAAGGGTGGCAGCGAGCACATCGGCTTGCCGGTCTTCAACACCGTGCAGGACGCGGTCGATGACACCGGCGCCGATGCCAGCATGATCTTCGTGCCGCCGGCGTTCGCGGCGGATGCGATCCTCGAGGCGGCCGAGGCTGGCGTCCGCGTGATCGTCGCGATCACCGAAGGCATTCCCGTGCTCGACATGCTGAAAGTGAAACACGCGCTCGCCCACTACCCGGACGCGACGCTGATCGGTCCCAACTGCCCCGGCATCATCACGCCCGGAGAATGCAAGATCGGCATCATGCCGGGACACATCCACAAGCCCGGCAAGGTGGGTATCGTCTCGCGCTCGGGCACGCTGACCTACGAGGCGGTGTTCCAGACCACCAACGCGGGACTCGGCCAGAGCACGTGCATCGGAATCGGCGGCGACCCGATCCATGGCCTGAGTTTCATCGATGCCCTGCAGCTGTTCCAGGACGATCCGCAGACGCTCGGCATCATCATGGTGGGCGAGATCGGCGGCAGTGCAGAGGAAGAGGCGGCGGAATTCATCAGCGAGTACGTGACCAAGCCGGTCGTTGCCTTCATCGCGGGCGCGTCCGCGCCGGCCGGCAAGCGCATGGGCCACGCGGGGGCGATCATCTCGGGCGGCAAGGGCACCGCCGAGGCCAAGTTCGAGGCGCTGCAGGCGGCGGGGGCGACGATCGTGCGCAGCCCGGCCGATCTCGGCAAGACGCTCGCGGAGCGCATGGCGAAACAGTGAGCCCACGCGCGCCGATAATTTTCTTTCCTTCTCCCCGTAACAACGGGGAGAAGGTGGCGCACAGCGCCGGATGAGGGGCACGCTTCCGCCAAGAGCGCCCCGCACCCGCCCTGCGGGCACCCTCTCCCCGCAGGCGGGGAGAGGGACTCAAATACGGTGAAGTGATGCGCATTGCACTGGCGCAGTTCGACTTTCGGGTGGGCGATGTCGCCGGCAACGCGCAGCGCATCGCGGCGATGATCGGCGAGGCGCGCGATCAGATGGGCGCCGCGCTCGTTGCGTTTCCCGAGCTCGCGCTCAGCGGCTATCCGCCGGAAGACCTGCTGCTGCGGCCGGGCTTTCTGCTCGCCTGCGAATCCTCGCTGCTGGAGGTCGCGCGCGCGGCCACCGGCATCGTCGCCATCGTGGGCCATCCGCAGGCTGCGGGCAGCGTCGTCTTCAACTCGGCGAGCGTGCTGCGCGATGGCGCAATCGCGCACACCTACGGCAAGCGCGAGCTTCCCAACTACGCGGTATTCGACGAGCGCCGCTACTTCGCGGCGGACGACGGCACCTGCGTGTTCGATGTCGATGGCGTCAGCGTCGGACTCGTCATCTGCGAAGACCTCTGGTTCGCGGAGCCGATCGCCGCCGCTGTGGCGCAGGGCGCTGCGATGGTGGTCGCGATCAATGCCTCGCCGTTCGAACACGCCAAGGGCACGCGCCGCGACGCGCTGCTCACGCAGCGCACGGGCGAGACGGGTGCGGCGATCGCTTACCTGAACCTGGTGGGCGGACAGGACGAGATCGTTTTCGACGGCGGCTCGATCCTCGCCGACGGCGATGGGCGGCTCTCGCCCTCCGCAAACGCATTCGAGGATCTCTGGCTCACCGCCGACTTCGACGCTGCCACGCGCAGGTTTTCGCCAGTCGAATGGCGTGCCGACGGCGACGAGAGCCGCGCCGCGCAAGCCTATCGCGCCATCGTGCGGTCCATCCGCGATTACTGCGGCAAGAATGGCTTCGAGTCGGTGGTGCTCGGACTCTCGGGTGGCGTCGATTCCGCGCTGGTCCTGGCGCTCGCGTGTGACGCGCTCGGGGCGGACAAGGTGACCGCCTTGCGCCTGCCGTCGCGCTACACGGCAGATGCCAGCAACGCGCTGGCGCAGGAACAGGCGGATGCGCTGGGCGCGAGGGTCGCGACGCTGTCGATCGAGCCGCCGTTCACGGGTTTCCTGCACGCGCTCGACGAGTCGTTCGAAGCACTGGACCCCGACACCACGGAGGAGAACCTGCAGTCGCGTACCCGCGGCGCGCTGCTGATGGCCTGGTCGAACAAGTTCGGCCCGCTGGTGCTGACAACCGGCAACAAGAGCGAGTACGCCGTCGGCTACGCCACCATCTACGGCGACATGTGCGGCGGTTTCGCGCCGATCAAGGATCTCTACAAGACCGAGGTCTACGAACTCTGCCACTGGCGCAATGCACAGCAGGCGCGGGGTACCGGAGAGGCGATCCCCGCCGCGGTGATCGCACGCGCACCGTCCGCGGAACTCCGGCCCGATCAGCGCGACGAGGACTCGCTACCGCCATATGCGGTGCTGGACGGAATCCTGCGCCGGCACGTGGAAGGGATGCAGGACAGCACCGAAATCATCGCCGCGGGATTCGACGCCGCCGTCGTCGGGCGCGTGATCGCTCTCGTGCGCGGCGCGGAATGGAAACGCCGGCAATCGGCACCCGGACCCAAGCTCGGACCCCTCGCGTTCGGCCGCGAACGCCGTTATCCGATCACTTCCGGCTGGCGGTCCTGATCCCGCAATCGTCCGTGCACGCGGTGCGCTCCGCCACCCTGCCGAAGTCAGGGCTGGCGCGGCGCGCCGGCGTCGATGACGCGGTACTCGCCTTCGATGACACCGGGCGGCGTTTGCGCCCCGTCGTCGCGATTTCGCGCCGGCCGATCCGCGCCACGAAAAAGCCCGAGCGCCCGCCCAATCGAGCCGAGGAGCACGCCGGTGGCGAGCAGCAATCCGCCCAGCAGCGCGCCGCCGATCGCAAGGATCGTCAGCAGCAGTGCCATCAGCGTGCGACCGAGGGACGCGGATGGGGAAGGCTGCAGCGGCAAGGTCATTCGGGTTTCCGGTAGCTTTGCGTAAGGCATGCAGCATCGACGCTGGGGCTCTCGCTCACAAGTGCCGGAAGGAGGGTCGGTTCATGCTGTCCCATGCATCGTTGCCGCGTGCGGGCGTCGCACGACCGGCGATCGACCGTGCGGGTTGAGTCGGCGCGCCGTCTTTGCGCGGTCTCCGAATTGCCCGAGGGCCTGCCGACGGCGATGGAGCTTCCGCAGGCGCCGTTCGATCCGGCGCCGGCAATCGATCGCGGGGAACCGCTGGGGCACGCGGGAGCGGAAGCAGACACGCTGATCGTGCTGTCGCGCGGGGGCTGCGTGCGCGTCTGGCACAACGTCTGTCCGCACGCCGGTCGTCGGCTGGACTGGGCGCCGGGCAGGTTCCTGCGTGATGGCGACCGGCTCGTGTGCTCGCATCATGGCGCGGTGTTCGAGCTCGACGGCGGCGTCTGTGTCGGGGGTCCGTGCAAGGGTTGTTCGCTCGCTGCCGTCCCGAGCGAGATCCGTGACGGAGAAGTCTGGATCGTATGCTGACGTCGGCGCTCGCCGGGTGGGCGCGCGTTCGCGCGCAAGGAATTCGCGGTCAGAAAACCCAGTTGACCATCAGCAGGGTGAGCGCCAGATAGATCAGGGACAGCGGCACTCCGGAGCGCCAGAGGTCGCTGGCGCGATAACCCGCGGGCCCCGCCACGATCGCCAGCGTCGGGTTCGAGGTTGCCAGGAAATTGTTGGATGCCGACAGCACCACCAGCATGGCGAACACCAGCGGATCCGCGTCCGCCGCGAGCGCGAGGTTGACCGCCATCGGCACCATCACGACGGTTGCACCCACGTTCGAGATGACCTGCGTCAACACCGCGGTCAACACTGCCACCGCGAGCTGCAGGGTCCACGTCGGCACGTCGCCGAGGCCTTCCAGGAGTTCCTGCGCAATCCACGCGGCGGCACCGCTCGCGTCCATCGCCCAGCCGAGCGGGATCAGGCAGGCCATGAGGAAAATGGTCTTCCAGTTGATCGCCCGGTAGGCCTCGTCCATGTTGAGCACCCCCGTCAGCAGCATGCCGATGGCGCCGACCAGCAGCGACACCGCCAGCGGCAGGTCCGTCACCAGGGCGAGGCCCATCGCGAGAGTGAAGAAGCCGAGCGCGTTCCAGAGTTTCTGCGGACGCTGCTCTTCCTTCGGATAGTCGGTGGCCACCACGATGTCGTGTTCTTCCGCAGCTTGCGTCAGGCTGTTCCAGAAGCCATGCAGCACCAGCGTGTCGCCCTGGCGAATCGTCACTTCGCGCACGTTGTCGCGGAAGATGCTGTCGCCACGATTGACCGCCAGCACCGAAATGCCGTGCCGCATGCGCAGGCGGAGATCGGAGATGGGCTTGTTGATGAAGCGCGAGGTCGGCGGCACCACCGCCTCGGCGATGCCGGCGCGCGCGGGGTTGAACATGTCGCCGAAGTGGCGCAGGCGCGGCATCACGCGCAGGGCGTTCTCGCCAGCCCAGGCATGGATGTCGTCGCGCATGCCCATGACGCCGAGCACGCTGCCGACCCAGATCATCTGGTCTCCCGGGGGCGAGAGCCGCGAGTCCTCGCCCGTCCGCAGTGCGAGCAACAGCGGCGCGCCCGGAGTCGCTTCGAACTCACTGATCGACTGGCCAACCAGCGGCGAATCGGCGGTGACGGTGATTTCGAATACCTCCCCCGAAATGCCGTAGGCGTTCGCAAAGTAGGTCTCGGTGCGCGCGGGCGTGGCGCCCGCGCCCTCGTCCTCGCCCTGCAGCAGGCGGTCGGCGAACAACCAGAAGTACACGAGTCCGGCAGCGAGCAGCACGAGCCCGATCGGAGCGATCGCGAACGGCGCGACTGTCTGCAGTGCCGCGGCGCCGGGCGGCAGGTTGCGATTGACGGACTCGATCAGGTCGTTGAGCAGGATCTGGGGCGAGTTGCCGACCATGGTGATGGTGCCGCCGAGCATGATGCAGCTCGCCATCGGCAGCAGCAGTCGGGCGAGGGGGAGTCCGGTGCGATTGGAAAGCCGGGCCGCGACCGGCATGAACAAGGCGGCGACCGCAGGGTTCTGCATGAATGCGGAAACGCCTCCGCTCATCGCGCACAACAGCAGCATGAGTCGCTTCTCGTGGCCGCGCGACACGCGCAGCAGCCATCCCGCGGCGAGCGAAAGTACCCCGGTGCGATCGAGCCCCGCGCCGAGGATCATGGTGGCGAGGATGGCGATCACCGCGTTGCCGGCAAAGCCATCGAACAGCCGGTCGATCGGTACCACGCCGGTGATGCCGAGCGCGACGAGCACGATCAGCGCCGTCACGTCCGCCCGCAACCATTCGAGCGAGAACATGAGCATCGCGAAGCCCGCCAACGCGAGCACCAGCGTCATTTCGGGACTGAGGACGATCGCGATCGTGCCGTCCATCGCGCTCAGCGCTCCCGGCGCTTCATGTGCCCGCCGTTCCCGCTTTGACGGGAAGGCGAAGGGCGATGAGATCCCAGACACCATGGCCGAGCCGGCGGCCGCGGCGTTCGAAGTGCGTGCTCGCGCGGGCACCGGCATCGGGCGCGTAGCCCGAGTGCGAGCCGGGCGCGAACTCCAGGAGCGGCTCCGCCCGCAGCACATCGTGCATCTGTTCCGCGTACGCCTGCCAATCGGTGGCGAGATGCAGGCGACCGCCCTCGATCAGTCGCGAGGCGGCGAGCGCAATGAACTCGCGCTGCACCAGCCGTCGCTTGTGATGGCGTGACTTCGGCCACGGATCGGGAAACCACACACGGATCTCCGCAAGCGACTCCGGAGCGATCTCGCATCGCAGCACTTCGACCGCGTCGTGCCGATAGACGCGCAGGTTGCGGAGCGCGTCGTTCGCCGCCGCATTGAGCACGCGGCCGACGCCGGGGCGATGCACTTCAACGCCGATGAAGTCGCGCGCCGGATCCGCCAGCGCGCTGGCGTGGAGCGCCTCGCCATTGCCGAATCCGACTTCG
>JBGTIG010000289.1:0-1953 GCA_041745755.1 Lysobacterales bacterium | reverse complement strand
CGAGGCCGTGGCGATTGCCGTAGCGCGCGCGCAGGAAGACCTGGGCATCGACTTCACCGTGTCCCCGGCCCAGCAGAATATCGTTCACGTTCGCCCCGTTACGTGCATCGAACCCGATTCTAGTGGCCGCGGTCGCTGTATCGGCGGAACGCCCCGCGAATCACCGCGTCCCGCAACGAATATCGCGACCGGGGCACGAATCCGCCGCATTGCCTTCTCCCCGTTACCACGGGGAGAAGGTGGCGCGACAGCGCCGGATGAGGGGCCGGCTGCGAATCGCGCGAAACCGGGCAGCCCCTCACCCGGCGCTTTGCGCCACCCCACTCCGTGCCCCGGCCCGAGCCTCGCTCGGGCGTTCGTACGTGCGCGAGCCCGCGGCTCGCAGCCGCACGTACTCACCCCCGCTGTGCGGGGCGAGGGTAAGCCGGGAGCTTCGCATTCGATGAAGGTGGGTATCGCGTCCGGGGGCACCAAGTCGGCGACGAGCGGGGAGTGGATACGCGCACGGAAGCAACGCCCTCGAGCGCGGAACTGTCGCGGGTTTGCGGTGCGGGTCAGGGACGGATACCTTGAGGTCGATCCGGGACCAGGTGTCGCTGCATGATCAAGTTTCTTCCGAGCAACGAGATTCGCGGGCGCTCCAGCGCTTTCGCACGTCCGACCGTCGTCGCACTGCTGTTGATCGGGCTGGCGGGTTGCGCGGGAACGGGCGGTGGCAAGCGCCAAGTCGCGGCGGCTCCCGGGGGCGCCCCTCCGGCGACGAGCCCGTTGAATGCCGAGGTGGACGCAGCGGGCGCGCAATATCGGGCAGCGCTGCAGAAAGTTGCTACAGGCGACACCGACGCGGGCCGCCGCGAGGTGACGGCCGCCGCCACCCTGTTGCTCGACACGGCCACTCGTTGCCAGGCCGATGCAGCATGCGACACGCAGCGGGTGGTGGCCGTTTACGATTCGTTGCTGTCGCGACGCTCCCAGGGAACCGACGAGGGTTACGCCGCGCTCGAGGAATCGCCTGAGATCTCCGGCGAATCGCCGCTCCTCGGCGACCTGCCGGCGAGCGGGCAGACCATCACGCTGCTCAGGGGCCGCGATCTGCGCGAGCTCATCGTCCTCAACGAGCCGATGAAGGCCGGGCTCACCGAATGGCTGACATGGATGCGGCCGATGCTGGTCGACGCGTGGGAAAACTACCAGTACCTGCGCTGGCAGATGTGGCCCGAGTACCAGCGCGCCGGCCTGCCTGAGGCATTGCTGTTCGGCATCCTCGCCAAGGAATCCGCGGGCAAGGTGCACGCGGTGTCGCGTTCGGGCGCGGCGGGCCCGCTGCAGTTCATGCCGGCGACCGGGTTGCGCTTCGGATTGGGCGGTGCGTCCGGATTCGACACCCGCTTCGATCCGCAGTTGTCCACGCGCGCAAACGTCGCGTACCTCAACGAGCGCTTCAACGAGCTCAACAACAACCTTGAACTGACACTTGCCGCCTACAACGGTGGCGAAGGCCGTGTGGGGCGGCTCTACCGCAGCGATCCCGGGAAGGGCTTCTACGACCCGGCGGTCTACGCGAAGCTGCCACCGGAGACCCGCGATTACGTACCGATGGTGCTGGCGGCCGCGTGGTTGTTCCTGCATCCCGCGGAATATGGTCTCGAGTTTCCGCGCGTGGATCGCGGCGAGCCGGTGATCGTCGCACTCGAACGTCCGGCGTCGCTCAATGAGCTCGCCATTTGCGTCGGTAACCAGGGTGCCCGCGGCGGCTGGTTCCGCACTTTGCGCAATCTCAACCCGCGTCACGATCCCATGCTCGTGCTGGCGCAGGGTTCCTCGCTGCGCATGCCGCCGAAACTCGCAGGGCTATATCGCGCACACTGCCTGGGCGGCGAACGTCTGCGCGTCGCGGGCGAACTCACTCGCGCGCGCAAGCCGTCGGTGACCGGCTTCGCCCCCCAGGTGGCC
>JBGTIG010000288.1:0-2713 GCA_041745755.1 Lysobacterales bacterium | reverse complement strand
CGGTTCGTCGCGCGTGGCGGCGGCGCTGGCAGCCGCCGATCGTGTCTGGTTGCTGCGCAAAGCGGGCGATACCTGGGATGCGAAGGCGTTGATCGAGTCGCTCGCGGGATCCGCGCGCGTCGTCGGCGACGGCGCTACCCTTGTCGCCGCGATGGGCACGGAAGTGCGCGCGGGTGATACCTGCGTGTTCATGAGCAACGGGGGATTCGAGGGCGCACCGCAACGTTTTGCCGATTGGCTGGTCCAACAGCATTCCGGGCAAGCATGGCCCGCGCCGCACCAGGAGACAGATCCATGAATCCATCAATCCACCGACCCGTCCTCGCAGTCGCAACTGCGGTTGCGGCCGCAGTCGCATTGTCGCTGTCGGCTACGAGTTGCTCGCGCGAAGAACCCGAGGCGCCGAAGGTCGAAGCGCCCGTCAAGGCGGAGAAAGTCGAAAGGCGCACGGCGACACCGGTCGTGATCGGCGCGCCGCCGGTAAATCTCGAGCCGCCAGTGACCTCGGGACCCGCGGAGGTCCTGGTCAAGGAGCAATTGCCGACTGCAGGGCCCGTGGGCAATGAGCAGGAGGCCTGGACGGCCGGTGAGGCCGCTTTCAAGCACTATGCCTCCATGAACGGATTCAGCGATGAGGCGACGAAGTCGTTCTTCCTGAAACACATCGCCGCCCACACGGATCATTTCCGCCTGATGATGTTCGGCGTGTTGCCGGGCGGACCGCGCTACATCGCGGTCAAGGTGTACCGCGATGGTCGCACCGAGATATTGCCGGACGAAATGTAGTTATTGCACGGAGCCGCCGGCCTCTACCGATGCGATCAGGCGAGCTGCCCTTGTTTCCGCTCTCCGCGGTACTGCTGCCGGGCAGCACGATGGACCTTCGCATCTTCGAGCGGCGCTATCTCGACATGATCGGGGAATGCGGCCGCAGCGGTCAGGGTTTCGTGGTGTGCCTCATTCTCGACGGCAACGAGACGGGCGCGGTGTCGGTTCCCGCGTCATTCGGATGCGAGGCGCGCATCGAGGATTTCTGGACCCTGCCCGATGGGCTGCTCGGCATCCGCGTCCGCGGCGGTACGCGTGTTCGCGTGCGCGAAGTCCGCAGCCGCGACAACGGTCTGCTGGTCGGCCGCACCGAACGCCTGGAGGATTTGCCGTGCGTGCCTCTGCCCCCGGAGTTCGGATTGCTTTCGACCCTCGTCAGGCGCCTGGCGGACCGGGCCGGCGGGGAACTCGGCGCCACGCCCGTCGCGGCATTCGACGATGCGGCGTTCCTCGGCTGGACGCTGGCGCGCGAACTTCCCCTCGAACTCGCCGAACGGCAATTGCTGCTGCAGGAAGACGACCCGTGTGCGCGCCTGGCGCGCCTCCTGGTCTGGCTGCCGCGCTTCACCGAGCCTTGAATCCGAACTCCATACGGTTCGCACGGGCGCGCCCGCGGCATTTTTCGATTTGTCGAATAGCGCCCACTACAATGCCGGGCTAACCTGAGCTGAGCGAGGTCCGCCATGGCGATCAAGGTCGCGATCAACGGTTTTGGCCGGATCGGACGCAACGTATTGCGTGCGATCTACGAGGCGGGTCGGGAAAAGGACCTCCGTGTCATCGCGATCAACGATCTCGGCGACGCCGAGACCAATGCGCACCTGACGCAATACGACACCGCGCACGGAAAATTTCCCGGCACGGTGGGCGTCGCCGGAGGCGACCTCGTGATCAACGGCGATCACGTTCGCGTGTGCGCCGAGCGCGACCCTGCGAAACTTCCCTGGGGCGAACTCGGTATCGATGTCGTCCTCGAATGCACCGGCCTTTTCACCTCGAAGGCCAGGGCCGGCACGCACATCGCCGCCGGCGCGCGCAAGGTCATCATCTCGGCGCCCGGCGAGAAGGACATCGACGGAACCTTCGTCTATGGCGTCAATCACGACCAGTTGACCGCGCGGCACGACGTCATCTCGAATGCAAGCTGCACCACCAATTGCCTCGCCCCGCTCGCCAAGGTGCTGCACGCCGCGATTGGCATCGAACACGGCTTGATGACCACGATCCACGCCTACACCAACGACCAGGTCCTGACCGACGTGTTCCACAAGGACCTGAGGCGCGCCCGCGCGGCCGCGCACAACCAGATCCCCGCCAAGACCGGTGCGGCCGCCGCCGTCGGCCTGGTGCTGCCAGAGCTCAACGGCAAGCTCGATGGTTTCGCGATGCGGGTGCCGACGATCAACGTGTCGGTGGTGGATCTCACGTTCGTGGCGTCGCGTTCGACTTCGGTCGAGGCCATCGACACGGCGGTGCGCCAGGCAGCGGAGGGGGAACTCCGCGGCATCCTCGGCATCAATACGCAGCCGCTGGTGTCGAGCGATTTCAATCACGATCCACGCAGCTCGATCTACGACGCGACGCAGACCCGCGTGATGCAGGGCACTCTCGTCAAGGTGATCGCCTGGTACGACAACGAGTGGGGATTCTCCAACCGCATGCTCGACATGACCGAGGCCCTGCACGCGGCCAGGTAATCGCAGGCCGCGGAATCAGGCGGCACACACCCGGCGCAGGCGATCGCGGATGGCGAGCCAGGCTTCGGTGTCGGGCGGCGCTTCGATGAGGAGGCGATCGAAACCGCCCCGGTCGAGTTCCCGCAAGGCGGCGTACATGCCGCGCGCGTAGCGCGCCGGATCGTCCGGCAACGCGATGCCGACGCTCG
>JBGTIG010000287.1:0-2175 GCA_041745755.1 Lysobacterales bacterium | reverse complement strand
GGCGTGCCGGCGAACGCGATGCGCATCCGGCCCGCGATCGGCGCTCGCTGGCTCAACCGGTCTTGCGCGAAGGCTGTTGTGCCGCCGTGCCGGATCCGCCATCGCGCGCGTGCTGGCGCTGCTGCTTCTCGAGCTTTCTGCGCACCATCTGGCGTTTGAGCGGCGAGAGATAATCGACGAAGACTTTGCCCTCGAGATGATCCATCTCGTGCTGGATGCACACCGCGAGCAATCCGTCGGCGTCGATCTCGAACGGATTGCCGCTTCGATCCTGCGCGCGCACACGCACGGTTTCGGCGCGGGTCACGTCGGCGAAGATCCCCGGCACCGACAGGCAACCTTCCTGATACACCTGCTCGCCCGCACGCGCCAGGATCTCGGGGTTGATGAAGACATGCGGCTCGTTCTTCAGTTCCGACACGTCGATCACCATGAAGCGCAGGTGCCGATCGACCTGCGTCGCGGCCAGGCCCACTCCCGGTGCGGCGTACATGGTCTCAAACATGTCGTCTATCAGCGCGCGCAGCGCGTCATCCACGACGGCAACGGGCTGTGCGCGCGTCCGCAGGCGCGGATCGGGATACTCGAGAATCGTGAGGAGGGCCATGGGACCAGGACGCGTGGGATGCCGGGAATATGGCGGCGCACTGCCGCACGCTCAAGTGTACCTTCCCGGCCGGATGGCCCCGCCCGTCCGCGCACGGACCCCCTGGTGGCAACCATTTCCGGCGCGGCGGCATCGCGCCCGGCGGCTGGCGATCGATTGCGTGGGATGGGTCACAGGCGCGGGTCCGCCACTGTGTTGCGCGGTTGGGCATTTGGGATACACTCCCGAAACCTTGGGGGATCAAGGATTTGGCGGTCATGTTTAAGCGTCTGCTTGCAGTTGCGGCCGGCCTCGCGGTCGGGCTGTCGATCTATGCCGCTGACACCGTGTTGCGCGACGACCATCCGAGTACCTACGTGGTGCAGCGCGGAGACACGTTGTGGGACATCGCCGGGCGCTTCCTCAAGCGTCCCTGGGTGTGGCCCGAAATCTGGCAGGCCAACCCGCAGATCGCCAATCCGCACCTCATCTATCCGGGTGACGTCATCAACCTTGCCTACCTCAATGGCGAGCCGAGACTCGGTGTGACCGACGGCGGACAGCGCGTACGCGTCGTCGAGCAACCCATTCCGACGATCCCGCTCGCCGACATCGAGCCCTTCCTCAACCAGTACCACCTGTTCCACACGCGCAAGGACATGGATTCGCGGCCCTACATCATCGCCGTCGAGGAAAATCGCCTGCGCGGAATCCCCGGACAGTTCGCCTACGCGCGCAACATCGGCGACTTCGAAGTTGGTGATCGCGTCACCATCGCGCATCCCACCCTGGTTTATCGCGATCTGCCGGAGTGGCGCTCGCGCAACGACGAACGTCGCCGCCTGCGCGCCCAGGAATGGGATCTCGGCACCACGCTCGTTCCGGGCGTATGGCGCGACTCTGCCGACTCGATCAACTATCACAACGCGCGTCTGCTCGGTTACGAAGTGCGGGAAGCCGCGACGGGCACGATCCTCCGGCTCGGCGATCCGGCCACGATCCTGATCGAGGAAGCCGAGTTCGAGGTCGCCAAGGGCGACATCGTCCTGCCGGTCGACAATTCGCCGTATGACCTCACCTTCTATCCGCGCGCGCCGCGTCAGGTGCCGGACAACATGCGCATCATGTCGATCGCCGACTCGCTGCAGTTCGGCGGCTCGCAGTACGTGGTGGCCTTCTCCCGGGGCGCCCGCGATGGCGTCGAGAACGGCCAGGTGTACGCGGTGTTCCAGCAGGGCGACCGTCTGCGCGACGACGTCAAGTACCGCAAGAACAGCGTGTACGGGGCGCTGACCAAATTCGAGTATGCGCGGATCGAGCTGCCCCCGGAATTCGAGGCGCACGTGCTCATCTTCCGCACGTTCGACGAGCTCAGCTACGGCCTGGTGATGGAAGGCGTGCGCCCCGTCACGGTCGGCGGCATCGCGCGAGCTCCGCTGAACTATTGATCCGCTGGCGGCGCGGGTCCTCCGGGCCCGGCGCCACCGACCCCGCGCCGAGCAAGCTCGGCACCTGCGGAATTCGCGCGTTTCCGGTACCCCCGCCCTTTCCGTGGCGGCCGGGCTCGCTCGGCCGATCCGACCCCGCGC
>JBGTIG010000286.1:0-25932 GCA_041745755.1 Lysobacterales bacterium | reverse complement strand
TGTTTGCATGGGTCACTGTGAATCGTGACCCGATGCGGTAGATCTACGATCCGCTTCATCGTCACATCGCTTTCTCCTTGCAAATCAGTCTCGATGGCGAGGGTTCGTCATCGCGTATCGTTTTCAACTGTTTCAAGGAGTCAGTTTCATGTCGGATCGTCAGACGGGTACAGTCAAGTGGTTCAACGACGCCAAGGGTTTTGGTTTCATCACCCCGGAGAGCGGCGAAGATTTGTTCGTGCACTTCCGCGCCATCCAGGGCAACGGTTTCCGTTCGCTCCAGGAAGGCCAGAAGGTCAGCTTCATCGTGGTCAAGGGCCAGAAAGGCCTGCAGGCCGATCAGGTGCAGGCGGTCTGATCGCCTTCCCCTGATTTGCGCGTCAATCGAGCCCCGGTCGGCAACGACCGGGGCTTTTTATTGCCCGTCCGGGTGGTTCCGTTCCCGGCGAGGGAAGGTCTGATCAAGTCATCCTGACTTTCCAGACCGGCGCCGTGTTCGGCGCAGGTCCGAACCCGTCTCCCACGAATCAATCGCTTATGGATTGATTCGTGGCGATACGTCCCTGTATCGCGGAACCTCCGAACCTTGTTCAGAGGTTCCCTGGCTGCGGTAGATTGGCAACCGGATTCGCCGGGAGCCACGCCATGCATGCCCATGACTTCTCTGCCGCCACGCTCGATGGCGAAGAGCGCCCGCTGTCGGACTTCAACGGCAAGGCGATGCTGATCGTCAACGTGGCCTCGAAATGCGGGTTCACGCCGCAATACAGCGGTCTCGAAAAGCTGTATCGCGAGCACAGGCAAGAGGGCTTCGTCGTGCTCGGGTTTCCCTGCGATCAATTCGGTCACCAGGAACCGGGCGACGCCGACGAGATCAGGGACTTCTGTTCACTCACCTACGACGTGACCTTCCCCATGTTTGCCAAGGTCGACGTCAACGGCGCCGACGCGCATCCGCTGTGGAAATGGCTCAAGCAGCAGAAGGCCGGATTCCTCGGCAGTTCGGCGATCAAATGGAACTTCACCAAGTTCCTCGTCGACCGCAATGGCAAGGTGATCGCCCGCTACGCCCCCACCGACACTCCGGAGAGGATCGGTGACGATCTCGGCGCGGTGCTCGCCTGACTCCGCAGCGGCGTACGTAACATCGTTTCCCGGAAAGTCGCGTATCGCTTTGAATCAAAATGATAAAGCTGGTGCGGGTCGGTGCTCGCTCCGCTGCCTCCGGGCAGATCAGGCGCTGAGGTTTCGAGCCGCGAAGCGCCAGTCGAGCAGGCCGTCGATGACCGCGGACACATAGTCCGCGCGCCGGTTCCGATAGTCGACGTAATAGGCGTGTTCCCAGACATCGATCGTCAACAGCGGCTTCGCACCCGTCGGCAAAGGATTGTCGGCATTGCCGGTGTTGACGACCGCGAGTTCGCCGTCGCGCGCGACCAGCCAGGCCCAGCCGCTGCCGAACTGGCTGGTGGCCGCTTCCGCCAGTTTGGCGCGCAGATCCGCATAACTTCCGAAGTCGCGGTCGATGGCGCTGGCCAGCGCTCCGTCAGGCTTGCCACCGCCCCCGGGGTTGAGACTCTGCCAGTAGAACGCATGATTCCACGCCTGTGCCGCATTGTTGAATACCTTGGAATCGGCGGCCCTTCCGTGGGTTGCGAGGATCAATGCCTCGAGTGTCTGGTTGCGCCGCGGGTCATCTGCCAGCAGTTCGTTGAGCTTGTCGACGTAGCCGCGGTGGTGTTTGCCGTAATGCAGTCCGACGGTTTCGGCACTGATCTTCGGGGCGAGCGCATCCTCGGGATAGGGCAGGGGAAGCAGCTTGTGGGGGCCAGCGACGCCCGCGTCAGTTGCCGCGGTCGCTTTTGCGGGGGTGACCGCATGCAGGGAAATCGGGACCAGTCCCGTGGCCAGCGCGCCGAGGCCCGAGGCCACGAGGAACCGGCGTCGCGTGGAGTCTGGGGATGCGGAATCAGGGTTCATGGAATGCTCCGGATGTGATGCGGCAGGGGTATCGCGCATGCAGTCCATGCGCAATGGCGGCGTGTCAGGGTGCCACTTGCGGTGGAGCCGCCTTGTCGCGCGCGACATCGCGTTCGATGGCGGCCACGTCCGCAGCGGGGAGGAGACCGATGGAGCGCGCGTGTTCGGCGATCGACTCGCTGTCGCGAACGCGAAGCATCGGCACGCCAGAAGTCCGACCGATGATCGAGTCGACACCCCGGTCGAACGGCGAGTGATTGTCCGGATCCACGTCGCGGATGTAGATGGCATGCACCCGGCCCGGGAATTCCGACGCCGCGGCGGCGTAGATTTCCGCATCGGCCTGGCCGGAATCACCGACCAGCAGCCAGCGCAGTTCCGGGTAATGCGCAAAGATCCTGCGGAGGTTTTCGAGCTTGTGCGCGTGGCCCTTCGGACTGATGAAATACCCGGGTTCAATGCCGAGATCACGCAGGAGGATGGGCCCCGGAGGAATCTCGTTGATGGTCATGAACGATTCGATCAGATCGTAGAGATTCCAGGGCGAGCTCGACACATAGAACAGGGGATTTATCGCGTCGCCAGACCTCCCGCGTTGCAGGCTCCGATACAGCTGCGCGACGCCCGGCAGCGGCTTGCGTGATCTCGCGTTGTGCAGGAAGGTGAGCCGCGCGGAAGCCTTCCAGTCGACAATCTTGCTGTCGAGCACCGTATCGTCGATGTCCGAGATGATGCCGAACTCCGCGCGGTCACTCACCGCGAGTACCGCGTGGGTGGCGACGATGTCGGAGCCCGGAATCGACACTTCGACGCTGCGCCACTCGGTGTGGGCGAGCGGCGCCTGCATGGGCAGTCGCAGGCGATAGTAGCCTTCGGCGTCGGTCACCGTCGTTGCCACCGCGTCGCCCAGCCTGGCTTCAACGGTGACCCCCGGCACCTCGTCGCTTTCAAAGCGCGCCCACTGATCGCGAAAGTTGCGCCAGGGGCTGCCGCCGGTTGCGGGCAGTCCTGGCGGCGGGTCTGCCAGTACCCGACCCATGATCTCGCAGCCCGATGCGTCCGCGAACCCGCGATAGGCCGCTAGGTAGGCCGGCCTGCCAGTGCCGAAGTGCGCGGACGCGCGGAACTTCAGTCGATCGAAATGCGCGTCTCCACGTGCGGCAGCGTCGCGAAATCGTGCGCCGGCCTGCGAGATGCGCGTCGCGCCTGAGAGCGGCGCGGCCATCGATGGTCGCGTCTTCGCGGATCGCGCAAGCACCGACGCCACCACGGCGACGCCAGCCAGGCCCAGCAGCCACGCGATTCGCATTGCAATCTCCTTCCCTGTCCCGCGGTCAGCCGGAATCGCCCTGCTTCTCGAAGTTCACCCGGCTGTGCTTGTTCGACCCGCCGGCACGGATCAGCGATTGCGTGGCCAGGCGGCGAACTCACGTGCGGAAATGCTGCCGTTGCCGTTGCCATCCGCATGATCGAAGTCAACGTCGAGCAATGCATACGCGCGCGCTTCCGATACATCGACCGATCCATTCGAATCCGTGTCCAGCGCGCCGAACTCCGGTCGCGCACCGTAGTCACGCGGCGCCGGCTGGCCATAGGTCACCGTGAGGTTGCCGGTGTCCGTCGGGTATACCGCGCTGCCGTCGGCGCCGAACGCCGCTGCGGTTGCCGACGCCAAGCCCAAAGCCGCGACCAGAATGATTTTCATGGTGAATCCTCGTAGGGGAACGATGCGCGGCGGAATCAGCGCAAGTGCGCGGACCCTAGCAAGGGTCGTTCGACTGGCGCCTTAACACGCGCCCCCCTACTGGATGCCCGGCAGGGCAGCGCTCAGCCTGACGCGTCAGGTCCGCAGCGCCGGCAGCTTAGACGACGAGGGTACGAACTCCAGCGCCAGCCCGTTGTTGCACCAGCGTTCGCCCTTTGGCGGAGGACCGTCCTCGAACACGTGACCCTGATGACCGCCGCAGCGGGCGCAGTGATACTCGAGGCGCGGAATCACGAGCTTGAAGTCTTGCCTGGACGCGGTGCGCTTGGGTATCGGTCCGGTGAAACTCGGCCAGCCGGTGCCGCTGTCGAACTTTGCGCTCGAGAGAAACAGCGGCAAGTAGCAGGCGGCGCATACGAACGTGCCGTCGCGATTCTCCCGGTCCAGCGGGCTGCTGAAGGGCCGTTCGGTGCCGTCCTCGAAGAGTATCGCGAAGCGGTTTGGCGGCAGGATCGCTCGCCATTCCTCTGTGGCTTTCGAGAGCGGGGCAAAGTCTCCGGGAGCCGTGTCCGGGGCTGCAGCGAGCGCCGAGCCTTTGCGGTCGCAGGCAAATACCGCGAACCCGGCGGCCGCTGCGGCCATCGCGCGAATCAATGAACGTCGTTGCATGGGGGCGTCTCCGATTGTTTGCATGCGCCATGAACGTCGCGCACCGTGCGGAGACCGTAGCGTTCGCCACGTAGTTCAACGTGAAGACCGGATGCGGACGAAAACAGTTCATCCGTCCAGAAAAAGAAACCCCGGCTCTCGCCGGGGTCCCTTTACTGCCCTGATCGAAACCGGCAATCAGAACTGGAGGCTCCACTTGTCGATGCGCCCGACATCGCCATTGGCGTTGTCGTTGACCCTGAGCTTCCAGGTGCCGTTCGCGACTTCGCTCGACGCATTGATGGTGAAGGTGCCGATCACATTGTCGGCCGAACCACCGGTGCGGTTGTGGATGTTGTAGAGCGAGCCATCGGGCGCGACCAGGTCGACCTTCAAGTCCCCTTTCCAGGTGTGATAGATCGTGACACCCACCTTGAGGTTGCTGGGCGCGTTGCCGGTGCGACCGCTGACGGTCAACGGGCTATCCACGGTCGCGTTGTCGTTGATGGTGTAGTCGGTCGTGTTCTCGAAGAATGATTGACCGCCTCCGCCACCGGCCGTGTAATCGCCGATGAGCGATACGCCGGAGAACGTGCTGTAGGCCTTCAGCCTCACATGGTAGGTCCCGGCAGACGGCGCCGCGAAGGTGCAGGTTTCGACGTTGCCCGATCGATACGGACGGCAGTCGTACACCGTGTCGGTGGGAGCCGATCCAAACTTGACGTACAGATCGGCGTCGCCCGATCCGCCCGAGGTGTTGAACGTGAGGTTGGTCGAACCGGCCGGCACCACCATGGTGTAGTTGAGAGACGCGCCGGTGGAAGCACCGAGCCCCGTGACTGCAACGCCCTTGGTCAGCGTGCCTCCCGGCGGGGGTGGCGGTGGTGGCGGAGGCGTGCCTCCGTTCGCATCGACCGCAGCACGTGCATTCACGATGCCCGCACCGCAGCCACCGGAACAGGCGCCCGGCAACGGACGCGCGGTGTTCTTTAGATTGGTTTCCACCTGCGCGGGCGTCTTGACGCTGCTTGCCTGCATCAACGCGACCACGCCGGCGATGTGCGGCGCCGCCATGGAGGTACCGCTGTAGCTCGCGTAGCTTGCGCTTCCCGGCGTCGTCGAACCGGTGTTGAGCGTTGAAAGGATGCCCGAACCCGGTGCCGAGATATCGATGAGGCTGCCGTAGTTCGAAAAGCTCGAACGCGCGCCATTGCGATCCGTCGATGCCACCGAAATCACGTTGGCGCAGTTGCCCGGATTGTGGCCCGAGACGTTCGCATTGCTGTTGCCCGCCGCCACGACGATGACGGTGCCGCGTCCCACCGCGCCGTTGATCGCGTTCTGCGACGTCGATCCGCAGGGACCGCTGCCACCGAGCGACATGTTGATGACTTCGGCCGGATTGCTGTTGGCGGGGACGCCGCTGACCGCGCCACCCGACGCCCATATGATTCCGTCCGCAATATCGGACGTGTATCCCCCGCAGGTACCGAGCACGCGCACCGGCATGATGCGGGCGTTGTAGGCGACGCCCGCGACACCCGACGCGTTGTTGGTCACCGCGGCCGCCGTTCCCGCGACGTGCGTGCCGTGCCAGCTGGAATTGGACGCGGGCCCGCACTGTCCGGTTGTCCAGTCGCCGGGATCGGCGGGATTGGAATCGCGGCCGTTGCCATCGTTGGAGACCGTGGTGTCGGCGATCATGTCGTAGCCGCCGATGACGTTGCCATTGAGTTCGGAGTGACTGGTTATGCCGGTATCGAGCACCGCGATGACGGTACCCGTACCGGTGGAGACGTCCCAGGCGGCCGGCGCGTTGATGCCGCCCGTCGCTTCGAAGTAGTTCCACTGCTCGCCGTAGCGCGTGTCGTTGGGCGTGAGGATGGGCTGGAGCAGTTCATCGATCTCGATGTATTCAACGTTCGGATCGGCGGCAATCAACCGCATGAAAGATTCCGCTTCGGCGCGCGAGATGCCCTTGTTCAACCGGAATACCTCGGCCTCGACCGCCAGCCGGCGCAGGTGCCGCGCGGGGCGTCCGGCACGGGCTGCCGCATCCACCACCGCAAGTGCGCTCGATGTCTCGTTGTCGCGGAGCGACGAACTTTCCTTGAACCGAAGGATGAACTGCGCAATGTTCTCGCGCACATCGACTACCGGAGACGGGTTTGGCGCAGGCTCGATGCCCCCGACGTTGCCCAGCGATTGCGCGTGGATCGCGCTCATGCCGAGACCCAGACCCACGGCGACCGCCAGGACCAGCGGCTTGATGCCTGCATTGCGTCGAATTGAACCTGTCATGGAATCCTCTTGGATTGGTTGGATACGCCCGTGAACCCTGGGCCGGGCCTGCGGCTTCCGAGTGCGTTCGAGCCGCGCCTTTCAGGGCCCGGCGATCCGCACGCGAAGGCACGACGATGAGCAACCCCGAAACCACGAAAAAAAATCGTGGTGTGCCTATTCGCGCAGGGGATCTCCCACGACCCCGTCACGAATGCGACGGGGCGACAGTACTCAGGCGTCGAAGCCATCGTCAAAGGGGCCGAATCGCCGTAGCCCGGAACATTCGGCGAGGCATTGACGCGCCGCACAAACCGGCGAACTGGCCCCGGTAGCGCAACCATCCGACAGATTGTGACGCGCAGCGTCAGTTCGCTCTGCGGCGCAGCATGAAATTACCGGCCAGACCGTCGCAACGCGTGTCTCGAATCGTGACGGTCGTCTCGAAAAAAATACCTCCCGGCAGATGCCGCGAGCCCGCTTTCGAGAGCGATTGCGGGGTGACGAGACCGCGTGCCCGACTTGCCGGACGATGACGCCCCGCCAGGCGCCCGTCGAAAGTCTGTCGGAGCCCTCTCGACTTGGGGTGCAGGCGTCAGAGCTGCGAACTGAATGGCGACGACAGGGCCTCGGAAATGCGTTCATGCCACGGCCGGTTCTGCCAGTCCTCGTACGTCACCCGCCGGGAGCGGGCGATGTCCGCTTCGAACACGCGCTGCATCTGCTGCGCGAAGTCGCGGTCGTAGACATTGAGGTTGGCTTCGTCATTGAGGCTGAATGAGCGCGCATCGAAGTTGGTCGATCCGACGGACGTCATCAATCCATCCACGATCATGACCTTGGTGTGGAACATGGTGGGCTGGAATTCATGGATCTCCGCCCCTTCGCGCAGCAGGGTGCCCCATTGCGCGCGCGACGCGCTGCGCACGATGTCGGCGTCAATGTGCTCGCCGGGCAAAACCAGGCGAACGCGAACGCCGCGACGCAACGCAGCCACGATCGTCGACCGGGTCAGGAGATCCGGCACGAAGTAGGACGCGGCGATGTCGACCTCGCGAGTCGCAGCCGCGATCGAGAGCAGGTACATGAGCTGCATGCTCTCGCTGCCGGAATCGGGCGTACTCGAGAACACCTGCGCGCGGACACTTCCTGCGATCGCCGCATCCGGAAAATAACCTGGGCCGCGCAGCACGCTGCCGGTTGCCTGCAGCCAGTTGTCATTGAAAACCGCCTGCATCTGACCCACGGCGGGCCCCTCGAAGCGAAAATGCGCGTCACGCCAGTGTTCGGCGTCCTGCGCGTTGCCCCGCCACTGATCGGCAATGCCGACGCCGCCGGTGAAGCCGATGCGACCGTCGACCACCAGCAGTTTTCGATGCGTCCGATTATTGATGCGGCCGAGGTTGTACCAGTGGAGCGGACGATAGAGGCGCACCTCTACACCTGCCTGCTCCATCGACTCGATCAGGGAATCTTCGATGCTGGTGCTGCCCACCGCGTCGATCAGGACATGTACCGCGACGCCGGCGCGGGCACGCTCGGCCAGTGCGCTTGCGAACTCCTGGCCGATCGATTCGGACCAGTAGATGTAGGTCTCGAAGGCGACGTAGACCTCGGCGGAGCGGATAGCCTCGAGCATCGACGGAAAGATCTCGTCGCCGTTGTGCAGGTACTCCACGCTGTTTCCGTCGACGATCGGCGTGCCGAAGAGCACCGCCATTTCGCGCTGGAACTGCGGATCCTGCATGGCATAGAGGTGATCGAGGCTGCGCCTGACCTGCTTTTCCGAAACGACGAAGTTGAGTCCCAGTACCACCAGTACGGCGCCGAACAGCAACGTCAGCAGGAACAGGAAGCCGTGCCGTTTGACGATCTCCACAATGCGCATGCCCAATCCCCTCGTGCGTGTCCGCGAACGGACCGGATGCCGCCGGAATTGGCGTGCAGGCCCGACACGGTCGCCCGCGCCAATCGCGAAGGATACCCAGCACCCATTGCCGCGCAGGGTTTTGCGAGAGGAATCGCCACGCGAGCTGTTCTACGGTGTGCGCGCGTTCAGCGCAGTGAACGCCAATTGACCGCAGCGGCCAGCCTGCACGCCTCAAACACACCCAAGGTCGCAATGTTCGGATCAGGCGATGCATTCAACCGGTGCGTGTCCGCACGACGTCTCCGGAATCGACAGCCGAGTGCGGCACGAGACACGGAAGACGGCATCGCTTCCGTTCAAAACAATCCCAGAAGGAGCAAGTCATGACCAGCGCGAATCGTGATCCCATCACCGGCGCCAAGGGCGCCCATCCCCTCGGTACCGGCGTCGGCGCTGCGGGCGGCGCAGTCACCGGCGCGGTAGTCGGGTCCGTGGCAGGCCCTGTAGGGACGGCCGTCGGAGCCGTTGTCGGGGGAGTGGCGGGCGGCCTCGCCGGCAAGGGCGTCGCGGAAGCGATCGACCCGACGTTGCAGGACGACTACTGGCGCGAAAATTACAAGAGCCGACCCTACGTCGATGCCAGCAAGCCCTACGACCATTACTGCGATGCCTATCGCTATGGCTGGGAATCCCGCGGTGAGCACGCCAACCGGCAATGGGACGATGTCGAGGGCGATCTCGAACGCAACTGGGACAAGGCGAAAGGCAAGTCACGGCTGGCATGGTCCGACGCGAAACAGGCCACCCGCGATGCGTGGCATTCAGTCGAGAAGGCGATGCCGGGCGACGCCGATCGCGACGGACGCTGACCGCCGCAGCACCATTCCCGCTTAGCCCCTGATCCCTCCGCTGCGCCGTTTCCACCGATCAGCCACGACAGCCTGTGTCGTGGCTGATTTTCGCGCGGAAGTTTGGCGTACCTCGGCCGCATGCAGTAAAGTCGCCGGTTGCCGAGAAGGCGAGGCGGCGTTCCGGGTCGGCCGACCCGGCGTGAGCGCGGCTTCGGGTGGATTCACGCGTGGAGAGATGTCCGAGCGGTTGAAGGAGCACGCCTGGAAAGTGTGTATACGGCTTATCCCCGTATCGAGGGTTCGAATCCCTCTCTCTCCGCCAGATTCCGCGCCGGCCTGGCTGCGATCCTTCGCGGCGGGCCCGGGTGCCGGAGATCCGCCCGCGCAGGCCTTTTCATGGTGACTCCCGTCGGTTCCCCGCGACGCTAGATCGCAAACTCCGCCAGGCCCGGAAGGGAGCAACGGTAGCGGTCGATGCGGGTGCCGGGGTTCGGCCGGCGGGAGTCGCCACCCTCTGCGGGAAAAATACCGGGCAGCTAGGAGCCTGGGCGGCAGAAGCCGTCCGGGCTGCAACGGCGCTATCGACGGCCGCAGAAAGCGCTCGAACTCGTTAAATACCTACGGGTATTCGCCTCGTTCCATCACTTCCTGCGACCCTCGCTATCACCGTTTCGCCTCGAACGTTTCTGCCGCCCGGACTCCTAGCGTTGCGATCCGGGCGGGTTATGGCGACGGCAGGAATGGTTCGCATGCGAACGAGCACGCAGCGGCGCGCGCCGCATGATCGAACCGCAAAAACCTTTCCTCGCCACGCGCGCTGTCGCCGGTGACGACCGCGATCAGCACCAGGGTGCGACCAGCGCGTCGGCGATCAGCGCAACCGGTAGGCGCGCCCGCTCCTCACTTCCACACGGTCGCCCTCGCGGATGCCGTTGAGATCGCGCTGGCGCGCGATGATCGCGCGGCCATCGTCAGTGCGGATGTAAAGCTCGAACGCGTCCGAATTGCGATTCTTTTCGATCTCGTTGCCAGCGACACCGCCCGCGACTGCGCCGGCAACGGTGGCTACCTTGCGGCCGTCGCCGCTGCCGATCTGATTGCCGACCAGACCGCCGACTACTGCTCCGAGCACGGCTCCGCCGCCGGACGATTCGCCGCTTCCGTAACCGCGCGCGATGCGTTCCACCACTCCGCAGTTGGCGCAACGCACATACTGGCTTCCTCCATACCCACGACGGTCGTCGTAGCGGGAATCCCGATAGCCGTAGTCGGTGGCACAGGCGCCGAGCAGGAGCGACAGCGACGCAGCCGCGATGAGGGGTTTCAGATGATTCATGGATGTCTCCGTCTGACGAGGTACTCGCGGAGAAGGTATCGGGCACAGGCTGAACGACACACCCCACAGAGGCTCAGTCGGCGGGCGACGCTTCGAGATCGTTCAAGTGAGGGGCAAGGCCGGTGAAGGCCTGACCGACCTCGACGCCACCCATAACCTCGTCACCGCGGAGAAAAATCCGCTTCAGAAGTGCGCTCGCGCAATCCGGTCGTTCCTCGCCGCAGTCATCGAGCGGCTCCGCATGACCCATGATCCAGCCGTTCGGGTTGTCGCGTTGCGGGTACGCGATCACGTAATACTCACCGGCCGGCAGATCGCCCAGCGCGTACTCATTCTGGCCGGCCACCGTCAGCTCGCAGTGCCGGTTCGCGCTGCGGTTGCGATCGGTCGGCACCGCGCACACCCGCATCGGCGGCAACTCATCCCCCGGAAACGATACGGACCCCGTGATCGCGCCATGGTTCGCGTCCGTGTCCGTCGCCTGCGCAGCGGTGCTCAGGTTCGGAATGCGCACGCGACAGATGAGTTCGGTGACGCCGTCCTCGCGCAAATCCAGCCGATAGCTTCGTTCCGGCGAGCCCGCCAGGTTCAGCACATATCCCAGCTTTTCATCCGGCTCGAAACGCGCGCCCACCAGCTTCTCGATCGTCTCGCGCACCTGCTCCAGCGGCACCGGGAGGACATAGCGCAGCCGGTGCACATTGCGATTGACGCGGCCGAGAGAGAACTCGCGCACCGGTTGGCCAAACGCCGTGACGGGAGTGACGGTACGGCATTCGAGCATCTCCCCGTCCCGACTGAGCTTGCGCTCGCAGCGCACACCAGGCAACGCCAGCAGGGTTGGCCTCAGCAGCTCCGGCGCCATCGCGATCGCTGCCCAGTCATCACAGGACAGCACGCGGCGAAGATCGGTCGCGGCTGGAGTCTGGGCCCGCGCCGACGTCGCTGCCAGCACGCAGGCTCCGAAGACGAACCACCGGTTCAACGTGCGCAGGGACATGGAGCGATTCCTGATGAAGGCGGACCGGGAAGTTGGGTTTTCGAAGGTTCCAAGCATGCAGGACGACCAGGCAATTGCAAAGCGTTCAGAGGGTAAGCAGCAATCGGGCTTCGCCTCAATCGCTGCCGGTCCGGTATTCCTCGTGGCAGTCGCGGCACGCGCCATCGATCGCGTCGAGCACGAGATCCCGAGAACCGCAGTCGCCAACTGCGGCGCTCGACCGCAAGGGCTCCATCGCCTTGCGCAGGTCACCATGCAACTCTGTGAACCGCTGGTCCAGCACGATGGAATCCCGCAGCGAGGCCGGAATGAGTTCGACCAGTGCGGCGATCGCCTGCAGGCGTTCTTCCGGGATGACCGAACAGCGGTTGCGTGAGACCTCCGCCACCAGCGTGGCTTGCTGATGCGCGAGCATCTGCATGAGCAGTCGCGATTCTCCGGGCGGTACCGTCAGCAGGCGCGCGATGTTGAGCCCGAGCAGCATCCCTGCACCGAGCGCTACCGCGCCGACGGCCAGCAGCGCGGCGGGCCCGATGCGCGCTGAAATCGCCCTCCGAGTCGGCAGGAAGGGTTCGTCAGGGGACGGTGGGGGATTCATGGCTGCTCCGCGCGGATCGCCGACGACGCCGGCCAATGTCGTTGCCGCAGCAGCGCCGCCGCGATGCGACGTTCTCCACCGACCGCATACTCCGTCTGCATGACGACATCCGCCCACGGCGACGCCTGGGCGAGCGGAAACAATGCAGGCAATTGCGGAAACTGCGGCGAAGTAAGCTGGGCCGCGAACACGTATCGGCAAAGGGGCAGCTGCGGGGGGAGGGCGGCGTGCGGATCCAGCCGCTGATCGAAGTGACGGACCATCGCTCGACCGCCGCTGCCGAACCAGACCGCTTCCGCAGCGCTGGCGTAGATGCAGTCGCCGGGTGCCACGAATCGCGGCAACGCGCTCTGCGCCCGCTGCAATGCCGCCGACGCGGAAGCGATTTGCGCCGCGTCTTCGGCACTCGCGGCGAGGAGAAATGCGGCCTGGCGCTCGAACGGACGGTCGTCGATGGGCAGCGGCAGACCGATTCGCAGCAGCATGGGCAACCACGCCAACAGCAGGCAACCGCCGAGCGCGACGCCGAGAACAGGCGCGGCAAGCCGGGCAGGAGGGAGCCGATGCTCCCTCAGTACGGCGGTTCCCTGCCAGACGCTCACCGCCAGCAACGGCAGAACCGGCCACAGCATCCGCGGATATTCAGGTGGCCATGGCCAGATCTGCAGCAATGCGAGTGCCGGCGGCAGCAACCATGCGTCCAGCTTGCGCAGCCGCCATCGATGCCACCAGCCCATCGCACCCAGCGTCAGCGCGACCACCGAGAGCGTCCACGCCAGTGCACCGGGTGCTGGATCGAGCAGGCGTGCCAGTGCCTCCGGCATGGCCAGCGACTGCACCTGGAGAAACTCGGCGAGGGAACCGAATCGGGCGCGCAACTGGTCCGGGTCGAACGAAGTCGAATAGCTGCCCGCGATGGGCAGTGTGGCGCGCCACCCGTACCAGGCGAGCGACGGCGCGAGCATCAGCGCCGCGCCAATCCACGTGCGGGCGCGATGGGGACCCGGATCTTGCAGACAGTGCCACGCCGCGAACGCGAGCGTCAGCGGCAGTCCGGCCGTGCGCACCAACGGCAACAGGGCGGCGGCCAGCATGCCGACCTTGAGCATGCCCCTGCGGTCGGGGCTGGATGCGCCAGCAGGACCGCTCGCCAGCAGCATTGTCATCAACAGCGCCGCGAACAGGGACTCGGAGACGGGGTTGATCGCGATCAGCAGCATGCCCGGCACGCCGAGCGCGAGCACCGCGACGATTACGGAGGCTCGTGCTGGCAGCTCGCGCGCAAACCAGGCGCTGGCGGCGAGCAACGCCCATGCGAAGGCCAGCCAGTTCATCCAGTGCGCACGCGTGGCGTGGGCGACACTCACATCGGCGAGCGCGAGCCACGCCGGGAAACCGACCGGCAGTCGCGTCGCCATCAGCAGGGTGGTATCAATGCCCGACAGCAATCCGCGGACCTGTTGCGCGAGAATCACGTACTCGACCGAATCCGAAAACGCGCCGATGCGCGGCGAACCCACGGGCACCCAGAGCAGCAGCAAGGCGGCTGTCAAACCGACGAGAAGTGCGCCGCGATACTGCACCAGGACCGGCCGGGTCTTCGGGGTTGCGGTCACGGGCACTTGTCCACTGGACCCGTTCTGCGCTGACTTGCGCCGCCGCGTGCCCGTGTAGGCTTTTGTATGACGCAGCACCATTGGGTGATCGCGATGAGCGAAAGGATGTCGAGGAGCTTAGCGGAGCCGTCCATGCGAACGGACGTCACGGATT
This sequence comes from Lysobacterales bacterium, assembly GCA_041745755.1. GTDB lineage: Bacteria > Pseudomonadota > Gammaproteobacteria > Xanthomonadales > Ahniellaceae > JBBQNY01. The sequence continues at coordinate 11,894 of JBGTIG010000286.1, read as the reverse complement.
ACGCCAGCGCGGCGGCGACGGGCAGTCGATTTTCCGGAATCGACCGCCTGTACGGCGTCGGGAGCCTCTCTCGTCTCGGGCGAACGAGCGTCGCCGTCGTCGGCGTCGGCGGCGTGGGCTCGTGGGCGGTCGAGGCGCTCGCACGCAGCGGCATCGGCGCGCTCACGCTCATCGACGCCGACGAAATCTGCATCGGCAATACCAGTCGTCAGTCGCATGCGGTCGATGGAAACTTCGGCCGCCTGAAGGTCGCCGCGCTGGCGGAGCGCGTGCGCAGCATCAACCCCAGTTGCGCAGTGAACGCGGTACCGGAATTCCTGACACCCGCGAACCTCGAGCGCAGGATGCTGCCGGGGTTCGACCTCGTGATCGACTGCTGCGATGCATTTCGCGTCAAGGTGGAGCTTGCCGCCTTCTGCCGTCGACGCAAGCAACCCCTGGTGATGTGCGGATCGGCGGGCGGTCGGACCGATGCGACGCGCGTTCTGATTCGCGACCTCAGCCGCACGGAGCACGACGCGCTGCTGGCATTGATCCGTCGCAAACTGCGCAGCGAGTTCAACTTTCCGCGCGGTGCCAAGCGGTACTTCGGCGTGCCGGCGGTGTTCTCGCTCGAGAACGTGCGCTACCCGCAGCCGGATGGCAGCGTCTCCGGCGAGCGGCCGTCCGCAGCCGTCGAGGCGCGCGGGCTCGATTGCGGCGCGGGTCTCGGCGCCGCGATGCACGTCACCTGCGCATTCGCGATGGCAGCCGTCGGCAGGACACTGGAAAAACTGCTCAAGACCTGAGTCGGAGGAGCCCGCGTGCATTGGCGGTGGTCGCGTCGGCGATCTCCGCGGGGTCGGCGCCACGCAGTTCCGCCACTGCCTCCAGCACCCCCGTCAGGTGCGCAGGCTCGTTGCGCTCACCCTGCCTGCCCGACAGCGGCTGGTCTGGCGAGTCGGTCTCGATCACTAGCTGCTCGATCGGCAAGGTTGCGACGATGCTGCGCAGCCTGCGGGCACGCGGATAGGTCACGGGTCCGCCGACGCCGAGCAGGATCCCGAGCTTGTGCAGCGTTTCGGCCTGATCTGGACTCCCGGCGAAGCTGTGCACGATCCCGCGCACTCCCGACGCGCGCTTGAGCGCCAGGATCACGTCTTCCACCGCGCGCCGGGCGTGGATCACCAGCGGGAGATCGAACTCGAGCGCAAGTTCGATGTGTGCTTCGAACAACTCGCCCTGGTGCGACCGATCGAGCGCGGGGTCGAAGTAGTCGAGCCCGCACTCACCGATCGCCACCGGATGCTCGCGCCCGATCCACTCGCGCAGTTCGCGCAGGTGCTGCGGAGTGTGAGCGTCCAGCATCAACGGATGCAGCCCGTAGGCCGCGTGCAGTCCGGGGGTTCGGGCGCAGATTTCACGCAGGTTCGGCCAGGACCGCGCTTCGATCGCCGGCACCAGTTGCTCATCGACACCGGCTGCCATGGCGCGCGCCAGCGCGGCATCGCGATCGCCGTCGAAGCTCTCGACGTCGAAGTGGGAGTGGGTATCGAAGAGTCGCATCGACGCAGCATGCGGTCAGCGACGTGGCAGGGCAACCTCGCGTGTTTTGCGGTCGCGGGTCAAAGCAACCACCACGTGGCCAGGCCCAGGAACACTCCCATGCTGACCACGTCGGTCGCCGTCGTCAGGAAAATGCTGGATGCGGTGGCGGGATCGGCGCCCGCACGCTGCAACAGCAGCGGAACGCCCGCCCCGGCGACGCCGCTCAACATGCATGAGGTCAGCATCGCGAGCCAGGTGATGAGTGCCAGCAACCAGGCGTCTCCGCGTCCCTGCGCCGAAGCCATGAAGAACATTCCCGCGCCCGCCACCACGCCCGTCGCTGTCCCGTTGAGGAGGCCGAGCAGCGCTTCCTTACGCAATACCCTGCTGCGGGTTCCTTCGGCATAGTCGCCCAGGGTCATTCCGCGAAGCGTCACCGCGAGTGCCTGGCAACCCGTGTTGCCGCATTGACCCGCGAGCACCGGCAGGAACACTGCCAGCAGCACGATCTCGTTGACCGTGCCCTGGAACGTGCCCACGACGCCCGCGGCGAGGAACGCGGTCAACAGGTTCAACTGCAGCCAGGGATGGCGGAACTTGAGGCTGCGCTGCCAGGGCGTCGCCATGCGTTCCTCTTTCTCCACGCCGACCATGCTGCCGGCCTGCGCGCTGATCTCGAAGGCCTGCTGCTCAAAGAGGTGCTGGCCGCGCACCACGCCGAGCAGCGTTCCGCGGTCGTCGCATACGGGATACTCCGGATAGTGGCGCGTGAGCACCTGGCGCATCGCATCGAGCTGGTCGAGCTCGGGGCGCAGCGAGAACGGGTTCGGGGTCGCGGCGTCCCCGAGGCTGCGTTCCGGAGGCGCGAACAGGAGATCGCGGAAGGTGCTCACCCCGAGCAGCACGCCCTTCCCGTCGACGCAGTAGACATAGGTGATGAGGTGTTGCGTGACGAGCTCGCGGAGCTTCGCCACGACCACGGCGATGGGCGCGTCTGCGGAAAACGCGGACACTGCCCGTTGCATGAGGCGACCCACCGTGCCGTCCTCGTAGGGCAGATTGGCGACCCAGTTGCCGGACACGTTGAGGCTCGTGGCCATCTCGGCGAGGCGATCCTGGTGGGCAGGCGTCAGTCGTTCGACGACTTCCACCGCCTGCGCCGGGTTCATGCGCGAGAGCGCCGCAGCCGCGGCTTCGTCGGACAACGCCTCAACGGCATCCGCAGCGGCTTCGGGATCGAGGTCGCGGAGTTCGGGAAGGGGTTCGGTCGATTCGCTCATGTCGGGCACCCCGCAGGAGCCCGGACGGTAGCAAGCTTCGGCGCGGGAACGCGATCGCAACGGTCGCGGGCATCGGCGGTACCGCCCGCATGCCCGGAGAGACGCAGCGAGATCGAAGACTCCCCGCGGCCACGGCCGACGCAGTGGCGACGGCAGGACGTTCGCCCCCCGGACCTTGGGCGGAAAGTGCGGGGATTCGCGTCCGGTTGCGGATGCATCGCGGTGAAGGGCTGTATCAGCGTGGCGCGGATCGCGCGCGACTGCGCGCCGTGCGCTCGCGGTCCTGGATTTCTTCGCGGTTCTGCTTCCAGCTTCCGAGCACAAGCGTGGCGAGGCCGAGCAGGATCTCGTCGACAAAGGGGATCGCATCGGGAACGATGAGGTCGGCAAGGAACAATGCCGCGATCAGCACGAACAACTGGGGAAAGCGCAGGCGCCGCGCAAAACCGAGAACGAGTGTCACCGGATTCATGGTGGACCTCCTGCTGCGGGTTGAAAGTATCAGCGACCGATCGGGGCGCGTCTCCGGAACGCGAGACCGACCGCGTAAGCCAGGCCAATCGCGACCACGGCGGCGAGAAGTATCTGCCATTCCCGTACACCCAGGGTGGCCGCTATCGCACACAAGGCAACAAACGCGATCGGAGGCGCGGCGTTCTCCACCAGTCGCGACGTCGGGTTGATTGCGGGTTCCCGGCGCGCGAGTTTCCATGCACTCAGCGCGACCAGCGCGTAGAGCAGGCAATTGGCTCCGCCCGACAGCAGTGCGAGCGTACCGAAGTTCCCGAGCATGGCGATGGCCCAGGCCACGAGGGCATGGCCGAACAGCGCCGTGACCGGGACGCCGGTGCTTGGCACGACATGCGCGAGCGGTGCCGGCAGGTGGCGATCGCGAGCGAGCGCGTACAGCAGCCGCGAGGTACCCACGAGGTTGCCCTGCAGAAAGCCCAGCATCGAGATCGCCGCCGTGACGAGAAGCACCGTTCCGGCGACCGGATGCAGGCGCGCAGCCGCGCTCGCGAGCGGTGCCGTGTCGCCTCCGAGGGCAGGTCCGAGCAGCCCCTGGGCGACCGCCTGCAATCCGAAATAAAGGACCACCACGAATCCCGTCGCCCACATCGTCGCGACGGGAAGGTCGCGCCTTGCATCTCGCATCTCCCCCGCGGGCGTCAACGCCGTCTCCATGCCCGAGTAGGCGAACATGACCAGCACCAGTGCAGCGCCGAGCGCTGCGGAATCCGGGGCCTGCGCCGGCGGACTCCACGCGCCGGGGTCGACGAACCAGATGCCTATTGCCACCAGCAGCACCAGCGGCGTGATCTTGAGCACCGCCAGCGTCACGATCGCGCGCATGCCGAGGCGCATGCCGCGAGCATTGAGCACGAAAAGGGCGATGAATACGGCGCTGAGGAGCAGGCTTCGCGCCACCGGTGATCCCATCTGACCCGGCCAGAGCCTCGCGAGCTGACCGTGCAGCGCGACCGCGACGCCGGCACAGGCGGTGACGTTCGCGAGCCACATCATGATGCCCGAGAGAAATCCTGCGAACGGGCCGAAAGCGCTCTCCGCGTACGCGTATGGACCCCCGGTCGTCAACACGCGTCGCCCCGACAGCGCAAAGCAGATCGCGATCGGCACGATCACCATGGCGCCCAGCACGTAGGCAATCGGCGCCAGCGTGCCGATGTGCAGCGCGACCGCGGCGGGCAGCACGAATATGCCGCCACCGACGATGACGTTGACGATCGACGCGGCCAGCGCGCCGCGCCCGACCACCGGGCGCAGGCGAGCTTCCTCATGAGCCAGCGGCGCGGGAATCGAGGGAGGAGCGTCCGCGATGCTCATGGCGGCCGGACCACCAGTTCCGGTCCCGGGCGCGGCACGATGATCCCGGGGCGATCTGGCGTTCGCTTCATCCGCTACCGGCCGCTGACGGGGGCACTAGAATGACACGATCAACCCGGGGGGCAACGCCATGTCGAACGTATTTTCTGCGCGCCCGCGCATTCCCGGCGCTTCGGCCGGGCGCCGCAGCCTGTGGGGTTCGCTGATCATCGGCGTGGCGATCCTCATCGCCGCCATCGTCTTCAAGCCGTTCGCGATCGTGCCGAATGGATTCCGCGGCGTGAAGCTCACGTTCGGCAAGGCCGCCGAACCGGCGCTGGTCGAAGGCATCCATTTCGTCATGCCGATGGTCCAGCGCATCTACAAGATGCCGATCCTGGTGGAGAAATCCGTCACCGACGGCGATGCGGCATCGCGCGACCTGCAGCGCGTCACGACCCAGGTCGCGCTCAACTACCACATCGACCCTGCGAAGGTGGTTCGGGTGTACCGCGAACTCGGACCGTTCGAGAACATCGCGCCACGCATCATCGACCCGGCGGTGCAGGAAGCCATGAAGGCGGTCACGGCAAGGTATACGGCGGAGCAGCTGGTCACCAAGCGTCCCGAAGTCGCGCTGGCTATCCGTGACCAGTTGCGGGAGCGCCTGCTCCGCCACGACATCATCGTGGACGAGTTCGCGATCACGAATTTCCATTTCTCGGAGAGCTTCGCCCACGCCATCGAGGCCAAGACCGTGGCCGAGCAGCAGAAGCTCAAGGCCGAACGCGACCTCGAACGCATCAAGGTGGAGGCCGAGCAGCGGATCGCCCAGGCCCGCGCAGAGGCCGAGTCGCAGAAATTGAACGCAGAGGCGCAGGCGATGGCACTGCGTCTGCAACGCGAGGTGATCTCCCCGGAGCTGATCGAGCTCCGCCGGGTCGAAGCCCAACTCCGCGCGATCGAGAAGTGGGACGGCAAGCTGCCCGGAGTTACGGCCGGCGCAATACCGTTCCTGCAGATCGATCCCGAAGCCCAGACCGCTCGCTGAACAACACCGGGCGGTCGCCGGGAAAATCCCGGGGGGTTCAGGAAAGGGCTGCTGCAATGGCTCCGTGAACGAAGCGGGCGATTCGTCCGCGGCCATCGGAGCGAGAAAATGAGTATCAGCACGAGAACAAACCCTGTGCGGTTGGCGATTCTGGCCGCTTCCGTGGCGCTGGCGGTGGTGCCCGTGGCGGCGAGCGCCGCCAACTATGCCGATGTGGTGCGCGTAACCGAGGTGGGTGACGACTGCCGGTACGACGATCGTTATGACGATCGCCGGGGCGAGCGTGACAGCGATACCGATGGCAAGATCATCGGCGCGATCGTGGGTGGCCTGGCCGGCAACCAGATCGGCAGTGGCAGTGGTCGCGCTGTCGCGACGGTGGGCGGCGCGGTGGCCGGCGCCGCCATCGGCGGCAAGGTAGACCGCAACAACGACCGGGATCGCGACGATCGTTATCGCGATGACCGCCGCTGCGATGACACGGCGTTCCGCGTCGATTACCGATGGGACGGCGACATCCGCAGCACGCGTCTTGCGTACGATCCGGGTCGCAGCGTCCGCGTGAACCGTTACGGAGACGTGATCCGTCGCTGATCCGATACGATCCCGTCGGTCGATATGATCGACCACGCCGGAACCGAGGCCGCCCAAGGGCGGCCTCGACGTTTCCGGGCGGCGTCCCTGCAGCCTGCGTGGCACAATCGCGCGCAGCAAAAGGGGAGGGGATCCATGTCGGCGAATGCTCTGCCAACGCGGTATCTGGCATTTTCCATCGTAGTCGTGTTGTTCGTCGCGAGCGGCGCCTTGTTCGCGTTCGGGTACCGCACGCCGCCGGTGGTGGCGCTGTTGGTGATTTCAGCGCTGCTGGTGATCGTCGGTATTCGCGACATGACCCAGACCCGGCAGTCGATCCGGCGGAACTATCCGCTGCTGTCGCACTTCCGCTTCTTCTTCGAGGAGATCCGTCCGGAGATCCGGCAATATTTCGTCGAGTCGGACGTGGAGGAAATTCCGTTCTCGCGCCAGCAGCGCGCGCTGGTGTACCAGCGCGCCAAGGGCCAGCTCGACACCCGGCCTTTCGGCACCATGGGCCAGGTGTACGAGGCGGGCTACGAATGGATCAATCACTCGATGCGCCCGACGCGCATCGCGTCGCAGGACTTCCGCATCCTGATCGGCAGCGAGCAGTGCACGCAGCCCTACAACGCCAGCGTGTTCAATATCTCCGCCATGAGCTACGGCTCGCTTTCCCCCAACGCGATTCTCGCGCTGAACACGGGTGCTCAACGGGGAGGCTTTTTCCACGACACCGGTGAGGGTTCCATTTCGCGGTTCCACCGGGAGCCCGGCGGAGACCTGGTGTGGAATGTCGGCAGCGGCTATTTCGGCTGCCGCAACGATGACGGAAGCTTCAGTCCCGAGCGATTCCGCGACAACGCGATCCTGCCGCAGGTGCGCATGATCGAGATCAAGTTGTCGCAGGGAGCCAAGCCCGGCCATGGGGGAATCCTGCCGGCAGCGAAGGTCTCACCCGAGATTTCGGCGGCACGGGGTGTCCCGATGGGCCACGACTGCGTCTCTCCGCCGTCGCATCCCGCGTTTTCCACTCCGATCGAGATGATGGAGTTCATCGCGAAGTTGCGTGAGCTTTCGGGCGGAAAGCCCGTGGGCTTCAAGATCGCCATCGGTCACCCCTGGGAATGGTTCGCGGTCGCCAAGGCCATGGTCGCCACGGGCATCACGCCCGACTTCATCGTCGTCGATGGCGCGGAAGGCGGCACCGGCGCGGCGCCGGTGGAGTTCATCGACCATGTGGGGGCGCCACTGCGCGAGGCCTTGCTGCTCGTGCACAACACACTGGTGGGTTTGAACCTGCGCGGACAGGTCCACATCGGCGCAGCCGGCAAGGTCGTATCGGCTTTTGACATCGCCCGCACCGTGGCGCTGGGCGCCGACTGGTGCAATGCGGCTCGCGCTTTCATGTTCGCGGTCGGCTGCATCCAGGCGCAGACCTGCCACACCGGCATGTGCCCCACCGGCGTTACCACCCAGGATCCCAGTCGCTACCAGGCACTGGTCGTCGACGACAAGGCGACCCGCGTCCACAACTACCATCGCAATACGATGCGCGCGCTGCATGAACTGCTGGAGGCTGCCGGCCTCGATCACCCGAACGAGCTCGGTCCCGAGCACGTGATTCGCCGGATGTCCGCCAACGAGGTTCGCTCGCTGGCCTCGCTCTATCACTTCGTGCAGCCGGGCGAGCTCATCGACGGCAAACCCGACCATGCGGTGTTCAGGATGTTCTGGCATCTCGCGACACCGGAGCGGTTTCACGCGCCACCCAGCCTGCTTTCGATGCGCACCACAAAGATGCGGTGAAATTCCCGGCCGCGGGGAGGCAGCGTGCTTTCAGGATTTCTTGGCCGGTTCATCCGCTAGCATCGACCGACTGAGCCAGCCGGGGCCGACGAGGCGCATGCAACGACGACACATCGAATCGAAACTGCCCAACGTCGGCACGACCATCTTCACGGTCATGTCGCAGCTGGCCGCCCGCTACGGGGCGCTGAACCTGGGGCAGGGATTTCCGGATTTCGACGGACCGCCAGAGCTTGCCGATGCGCTGGCGCGCGCGGTATCCGACGGCCGCAACCAGTATGCCCCGATGCCCGGAATCGCGCCGCTGAGGGAGGCGATCGCGCGCAAGATTGCCCGTTGCTACGGCGTCGACGTCGATCCCGATAGCGACATCACGGTCACATCCGGCGCGACGGAGGCGATTTTCGCCGCGATCGCAGCCGTGGTGCGCCAGGGCGACGAAGTCATCGTGCTCGACCCCTGCTATGACTGCTACGAGCCCGCGATCGAACTCGCGGGGGGACGCGCCGTGCACGTACCCCTCTCGCCGCCGGGGTTCTCGATCGACTGGGAGCGTGTCGCCGCCGCGATCACCCCGCATACGCGCATGCTCATGCTGAACTCGCCGCACAATCCGACGGGTGCGGTCATCCACCGGGAAGATCTCGATGTGCTCGCGGAACTCGCCGATCGCCATGACCTGCTGGTGCTGTCGGACGAAGTCTACGAACACATCATCTTCGACGGCGTCGCGCACTTCAGCGCATTGACGCAACCGTCGCTGGCCGCGCGCAGTTTCGTGGTGTCGAGTTTCGGCAAGACGTACCACTGCACCGGCTGGAAGGTCGGCTACTGCGTGGCCCCCGCGGCGCTCAGCGCGGAATTCCGCAAGGTGCATCAGTTCCTGACCTTCAGCACCTTCACGCCGGCCCAGTTCGCGCTCGCGGAAGTCCTGGACAAGCTTCCGCAGCACGATCAGGCGCTTCCCGGATTCTATGCAGCGCGGCGCGACCGCTTCCGACGGCTGCTGGCGCCTTCCCGTTTCGCGCTCCCGCACGTGGCCGGCGCGTATTTCCAGCTGGCCGACTACAGCGCGTTGAGTGATCAATCCGATTCCGATTTCTGCGAGTGGCTGACGCGCGAGGTAGGCGTTGCGGCGATTCCGCTGTCGGCGTTCTACGCGGTGCCGCCCCCGGACCAGAAGCTGATCCGCCTGTGCTTCGCCAAGTCGGATGCCGTGCTCGAGGCTGCCGCGGAGAAGTTATGCGCGATCTGAGGGTGGCGCTGGTGCAGGGCGACACGATCTGGCGTGATGCGGCCGCCAATCGCGAGTACTACGCGGGGCTGGTGCGACCGCTCGCGGGAGCCATCGACGTGGCCATCCTGCCTGAGACATTCACCTCGGGATTCAGCAACGATGCGGTGCTCGATGCCGAGACCATGCAGGGCACCAGTGTCGCCTGGCTCACTGATCTCGCGCGTGACGTCGACGCCGCCGTCACCGGCAGCATGGTGATCCGCGAAGACGCCGAGGTGTTCAACCGATTGCTCTGGGCGACGCCCGACGGCCTCGCCGGGCACTACGACAAGCGGCACCTCTTCCGCATGGCGGGGGAGCACCAACGCTACGGCGCCGGCTCGCAACGACTCATCGTCGAATGGCGTGGCTGGCGGATCTGCCCGCTCGTTTGCTACGACCTGCGGTTTCCGGTGTTCTCGCGAAATGCGCGAACGGATGGCACGCGCATGGACTACGACCTGCTGATCTATGTCGCCAACTGGCCCGAGCCGCGGCGCACCGCGTGGCGCACGCTCCTGCGCGCCCGTGCGGTCGAAAACCTCGCCTACGCCGTCGGCGTCAACCGGGTGGGAGCCGACGGCAACGGCATCGCCTATGCCGGCGACAGCGCCGTCGCTGACTTTCACGGCGAGGTGCCGCTCGAGCTCGACGCCCGTGCCCAGGTGGAGACCCTGACGCTCGGCGCGGCTGCGCTGCTTGCTCATCGGGAGCGATTTCCCGCGTGGATGGACGGCGACCGCTTCGAGCTCCTGGACCCCCGGGGTTGAGCCAGGCGCGATGGCGCCTCGCCGTGCCCGCGTCCGGGGCGGGCCCGGGTAAACGCGCGGCCGTGCCTTACCCGGCCCTAAACCGCTTGCTGTCCGGTCTCCCGACCCGTGCTCTCGCGCGTGAACCCTGTGCTAGATTCGATTCACATTGTCCACAAGGGGTGCGCCATGAAGAACAACTCGACAACTGCACGGCTGGTCCTGGCCGCGTTGCTGGCAGGCTTTGCGGTCAGCGCGTGCAACACGGTCGAAGGTGTGGGCAAGGACACCGAAGCGGCCGGTGAGGAAATCCAGGACGCCGCGAACGATTCAAGGTAATCGGCACGGCAGCGCAGAGGCTGGAAATCCGGAGCCGTTGGTCAGGGACGGTACGGCCTCCATCACCGACGTATCCTGCCGAGTCAAGGCAGTGGCGGCGTAAGCTGGGTCATTCGTTGTAGTTCAAACTCAACCGAGGAGGCGTCACCATGCAGAACAACAGGTCGTTGTCGAAATTGCTGCTCGCGGCGCTCGCCGCCGCATTCGCGCTGAGCGCGTGCAACACCATCGAGGGCGCGGGCAAGGATGTTGAAAAGGCGGGCGAGGAAGTCCAGGACGCTGCGAACTGACCGAACGTCCCAAGGGTGCAAGCAACCGGCCGCCTTATGCGGCCGGTTTGCTTTTGAGGGCAGAGAGTCGGGGCCGGAACCTCCGGAAGTGGCACGTGGGCGCCGTTTTCCTCGTATCCTTGGATGTCTCAACAGGAGGGCGTGATCATGAAGTCGATGTGGCGGGGGTCCGTTTTGGTGGGTCTGGCGATGCTGGCGGCGCTCGGGGCGCCAGCACTCATGGCGCAGGACAAGCCGGTCATCGCGGTGATCGAATTCAAGAATGAATCGAGCGCAGCCTGGTGGCGTGGCGGCGTGGGCTGGGAGCTGTCCGGAATGCTCTCCAACGAGCTTGCGGCAACCGGCAAGTTCCGCGTGCTGGAGCGTACGAAGCTCGAGTCGGTGCTGTCGGAGCAGGACCTCGCGATGTCGGGCCGGGTGGATCCGTCCACGGGAGCCAAGTTCGGCAAGCTGGTCGGTGCGCAGTACCTGGTAGCCGGAACGGTGACCGCGTACGAGGAGAACACGGCGAGCTCCGGCGGCGGACTCTCGTTCGGCGGCGTTTCCATCGGCGGCAAGTCCGAGAAGGCGTACCTCGCCATCGACCTCCGTGTGATCGATTCGAGCACGGGCGAGATCGCCTACGTGCGCACCGTCGAAGGCACCAGCAAGGGCGGCGGCGTCAGCCTCGGCCTTTATCGTGGCGGATTCGGCGGCACGCTCGACAACTACAAGAATACGCCGGCGGGCAAGGCCATTCGTGCCGCCCTGGTCGAGGCCAGCGACTATCTCGACTGCGTGATGGTCGAGCGCAGCAGCGGCTGCGAAGCCGAATTCGAAGCCAAGGAATCGCGTCGCCGCGATTCGGCGCGCGGAGCGCTGGATCTCGACTAGGCAAGGAGTGAGCAAGTCCTTGCTGGACTTGCCTGCCCGCGCCGGGTTCGGCCGAGGTCCGAACCCGGCTCCCGCGAGTCCATCGCGTGTGCGGTCGACTGGCGGCGATACCTGCCTGCGCTGCGGAACCCGTTGAGGGGGGTCCCTGAAGGTCCTGGAGTCAGGGCGCCGGAAGCCTTCGAGGCTGCGGTCGGAATGGCGACTTCCGCCCGTATTCCGAGGGCCGGGGAACCCGCGGTTCTCCGCCGCTCCGGTCCGCAACAGCGATCAGATCTCGCGCGGGCGTGGGCGTCGCGCGGCGCC